>NZ_JBOEQD010000002.1:0-278215 GCF_050689125.1 Rothia sp. L_38
CAGCCTTTTGGCTGTGTGAGGATCCCTATAGATGATGGGGTTGATAGGCCAGGTATGGACGCGGGGAATGCCCGTGGAGTTGACTGGTACTAATAGTCCGAAGGCTTACACTTTTCTAGGTATGTTTGTTTTGTTTGCGTCCACTGTATGGTTTTGAGATAACAACCCAAGGGTTGAATCAGCGAGGGGTTCTAGAGCTAACGCTCTAGAACCCCTCGCTTTTTTGTACCCAAAAACTGCTTTTTATAAAAATAGAACAAATATTTTATATACTGTGCGGTTAAAAATACCCCTCAGCTCAGCCCGTAGAATCAGAGTATGACACTCACCGAGCAAGAAGTACACACCTGGTTCAGAGCCGCCGGGGCTCCGCTAGTTATCCCTGCGCGAGAGCGTGCGCGATGGACTCTCGCCCGTTCCGCCCCGCTTTCTGCCTGGCTTATAGTTTCCTTCTTCACCTATCTTGCTCTGCTGTGGGGCCTAGCCCAGCTTGATGTTGAGGCGCAGGACGGAGGTGTGCCGGTAGACGTGCCAGACAGCGTCCTGACGCCCATCTTCATTGCCCTAGCCCTCGTGCCGCCCCTTCTGCTTCTGGTTGTACCCTGGGCGGTATCGCGTGTACTAGCGCCCCTGCCCTTCTGGCGCCAAACCTTGATTGGTGCGTTGCTTCTGCCTCTAGCGGCTTTCTCCATGCTGCCGCAGACTGCCCGCTGGATAGGGCTGGCAGATGTTGCTGACGCCTTTGCTGCCGGTGATGTGCTCTGGATTCTGGGAGCTACGCTCCTAGCTGTTTACCTGGGTCTGGATTCCCTGTGCTACTGGGCGCTTCGGCAGATTGTGAAGGAGCTGGCTGCCCTTTCAAGCATGGTGGTCAAGGTGCTGCCGGTGCTCATGATTGCCGTGCTCTTCTTTTTTGTAAACGGCGATATCTGGCGTGTGGCTGCGGCTTTGAGTATGCAGCGTACTCTGCAGGTTGTGGCTATCCTGACGGTGCTGAGCTTTCTGGTTGTTTCGTCGACAGTAACCGAGAAGACCCGCCGGCTGCTGGGTGCCCGTAAAGGGGATAAGGTGGAGGAGTTTACGGACGCCGAGTACGCGGGTGCTGCTCTGCAGGCTGGGGACAGGTGGCGTCATGAGCTTGAAAATTTGCCCGCTGCGGGCTTGGGCCGTCCGGCTGATTTTAGGTGGGGCGAGTGGAATAACCTGGTGCTTCTTCCGATTGTGGTGCAGATGATTCAGGCTGTACTTTTTGCCGGGGTCGTTTTTCTGTTTTTTGTTTGGTTTGGCACGATCGCTATCCCTGATGCCACCATTACGAGCTGGCTGGGTTTTGAGGCCTCTAAGGTGACCCTCTTGGGTGTGCAGTTTCCGTTTACGGACGTTCTGGTGAAGGTGTCGATGGTGTTGGGGGCTTTTGCTGCTCTTAACTTTGCTGCGCAGACTAGCACGGATTCCCGGTATGCAGAGGAGTTCTTGGAGCCTGCCATTGGCCGGGTGCGGCGCACGGTGATGGTGCGAAATATCTACCGGGCTCGCACGAAGTAGAAGTGCCGCAGTGAGACAAGCGAACACAGCTCTATATTCAGAACAATTCTTCTGTTTTTTGCTAAATCAGCTTAGAATGAAGGCAAGAAAGTACATTTCAGAATAATTCTTCCGAAAGGTGAAGTGGTGGAGACGGCAGTAGTTGTAGGTGCAGCTATTCGAGATGCCCGTAGACACTTTCGTCTTACTCAGCTTGAGTTGGCCGAACTGGTTGGGGTCAGTGACCGCACGGTTCGGGATATTGAGAAAGGGCGCTCGGGGCCCTCGTTCTCGACGGTACTTGCGGTTGCGGCTGCCGTTGGGGTTCATCTTGAGGTTGCTAGGTCCGTATGATTCCTGAAGATTATAAAGGTGTGAGGGCTGCGGACGTATACGTGGCAGGTACTCTTGCCGCACACCTCACGAAAGACCAACAAGGGACAGTAACTTTTTCTTACAAACCCGGTTATCGAGGGCGTCCGGTAGCAACTACTCTTCCACTAGATGCGCCCCCGTTGGTTTCGCCTGCGGGTGCCCTCCCCGCTTTTTTTGCCGGACTTCTTCCAGAAGGATATCGTCTTACCCTACTGAGAGCAGCTACTAAAACCAGTCTGGACGATGAGTTTACGCTTCTTCTAGCTGTTGGGCAAGACACCCCGGGTAATATCCAGGTTGTCCCCGCAGGTCAGCTGCCATCTGAAACTCCAGCTCTGCTTGTTGGTAATCCTGAAACCCTTGATTTCTCTCAACTCTTTGTTGCAGTTGATTCTCATGCCTTGCCCGGAGTTCAGGCTAAGGCTAGCGCTCAAATGATGACAGCGACGGCTACTGGGGGCGATGGCACCAGTGCCCTGGTGAAAGTAAATCCTGGTAGCTACCCCCAACTCGTTCAGAATGAATACGCCCATCTGCGAGCAGCTCAAGTATTGAAGCTGCCTGTTGCATCGGCTCAGTTGGTCTGTGATTCTTTGGGTGTGGAGGGCCTTTGGATATCTCGTTTTGATCGTGGTGAAGGGGGTGCGCGCTATGCTTTTGAGGACTCTACTCAGGTTCTAGGCGTGCACCCGGCGCAAAAGTACTCTCTTGAGACAGAGCGCGTTATATCGGCTTTAGCTGACCTTGCTGTGTCACCACTTATTGCGAGGCGGAATCTCTACCTGCAGTTTGTTTATGCGTGGCTAACGGGCAACGGTGACCTTCACGGTAAAAATATTGGCGTGCTTGAGACTGCTCGCGGCGGTTGGGAGGTGGCCCCAATCTATGACGTGCCGTGCACCCTGGTTTATGGTGATAACTCTTTGGCTTTACCTGTAGCAGGGCAGACGCGCAACCTGCGTCGCCGACATTGGTTGGAGTTAGCTGACTCCATTGGTCTGCCCCTAAAAGCTGCGGTGTCTGCTCATCGTCTTGCCCTCACGGCTGCTGTTTCTGTGGATTGGGGTGCGATTGGGTTAGAGGGCTCGTCCGTGCGGGGTGCCCAGCGCGAGTTGCGTTTTCGGCGTTACGAGCTGGAGCAAGACGCGTAGAGATAAAAACTTCAGATACCTACCTACAGGTCGGGCAGGTGCCTTAGTGTCCGAACATGACCTTGTAGGCCAGGAAGAACATGAGGGCGGCGATGCCGGCGTCCAGCACGCGCCAGGCGCGGGGGCTAGCAAAAATAGGACGCAGGAAGCGGCTACATGAGGCCAGGAGGGTAAACCAGATGGCGCTGCCTGCTACCGTGCCCGCGTAAAAAAGCCAGCGGTAGTCGCCCTGCTGCGCCGCAATGCCACCAATGAGAACAAAGGTATCGAGGTAGGTGTGGGGGTTGAGGTAGGTCATGGCAGCAGCAATGAGCAGGGCCTTCCCCAGGGTCTGCGGCCCGGAGTCTTCGCTGGTGACCTTCATAGCGGACGGCCGCAGAGCACGTTTCGCAGCCATGGCACCGTAGATGACGAGGAAGGCTCCGCCACCCCAGCGCAGAATCTCCAGTACCCAGGCGGCTGAGTCCACCAGGGAGCCGATTCCCAGCACTCCCAAGCCGATGAGCAGGGCATCAGAAAGAATGCAGAAGATGGCAATGGGCCAGATGAACTTGCCGATGATGCCCTGCTTGAGTACGTAGGCGTTCTGGGCACCGATAGCCACAATGAGTGAGAGCGAGGTGCCGATGCCAAAGAGGACGTGGGGGAGGATTTCTGCGATAGTCACGAGAATCTATCGTAGGTGACCAGCATTCATAAAGCTATCTAATGAAACTTCAATAGCATAAGATGTTCTTATGATGCGCTTTACGACCGACCAGCTCCAAACCTTCGTCACCGTCATTGAATACGGCACCTTCGACGCAGCCGCCGATATTTTGGGCGTCAGCGCCTCTGCCATCTCACAACGCATCAAGGCAATGGAACAGCTGGCCGGGCGGGTACTCCTCAAGCGCACTAACCCGGTGGCTCCCACCGAGTCGGGGCAAAGCGTCCTGCGTATTGCCCGGCAAAGCGAATTCCTGCACGCAGAAATGGAGCGTGAACTGGGCGGTAGTGAAGAGGGGCAGAGCGTAGCTGTGGCCGTCAACGCCGACTCCCTAGCCACCTGGTTCCTCTCGGCCGTTGCAGAACTGGCCGCCCGCGACCGCATCTTCTGCGACGTGCGCCGAGAAGCCGAGTACCACTCGTCCGCCCTGCTGCGGTCGGGTGAGGTGATGGCTGCCCTGACATCGCGCCCCGAACCTATCGCCGGTTGCTCCGTTGAGAAGCTGGGTGATATCCGCTACCGCGTGGTTGCCTCCCGCGACTACCTGGCGCGCTACTTTCCCGCCTACCCGCAGGTCACCGCTGAGCAGCTGGCACTTGCGCCGGTGGTGGAGTTTGACCGCAAGGACTTCGGGCTAGCGTCCGCCCGGGGCCTGCTGCTCGACCGCTTCTCGGTGGAACCTGACTCCTGGCAGAGCTCACCCACCATCTACCTGCCCAGCTCACCCGACTACGCGCGGGCCGTCCTGGGTGGTATCGCCTGGGGTATTCTGCCGGAGGTACAGGCCCTTGACGCCCTTGCCTCCGGTGACCTGGTGGAGCTCGCCCCCCAGCCGGTTGATGTGCCACTTTACTGGCAGCACTGGAACATCAGCTCCCCCGTGCTCGCCCGGCTGAGCGAACGGGTGTACGCGGCAGCTGCGGGTGAAGGGGTTCTGCGATAGCCCCGCCGGCTAAAATTTTCTTTGTAAAATTTTTTACCGCACAGCTTGCACGAGTAAAACTTTACTTGTAAAGTAATAACTGTTGAAAACAAACCGTACCGCTTGAAAGGCATAATCATGGCAGAACTCACCGCAGGCACCTGGAACTACGACTCAGCACACTCAGAGGTAGGCTTCACCGTCCGCCACGCAGGCATCACCAAGGTGCGCGGCACCTTCGAACAGGTCGACGCCCAGCTCGTCATCGCTGACAACATCGCAGACTCCACCATCAAGGCAACCGCACAGATCGCATCTGTTAACACCAATAACGCTGATCGCGACGGCCACCTGCGCAGCGCAGACTTCTTCGATGCAGACGCCCACGCCACCATGACCTTCGAGTCAACCTCCTTCGACCTCGACGGCGAAGACCTGACCATCGCAGGTAACCTCACCATCAAGGGCGAAACCCGCCCCGTCACCTTCACCGGCGAATTCACCGGTGCAGTCGTTGACGCCTTCGGTGTTACCCGCGCCGGCGCATCTGTCTCAGCAACCATCTCCCGCAAGGACTTCGGCATCACCTGGAACGCCGCAGTTGAAGCCGGTGGCGTGCTGGTCTCAGATAAGGTCGTCATCAACCTCGATGTAGCCTTCACCGCTCCCGAAGCGTAATCAGACTCCCAGCGTGAGAACGCTGACGAGATAAAGCACACTGCTTGAGGCATATACCCAAGCCAAGGTGCAAAATCAGCTGAACTCGAGCTGATAGGTGTTGTGTAGCCCTGCCCTTCCCTGCCTTACAGTAGGGGAGGGTAGGTTGCTTTAAGGGAAAGGATGCTCGTGGTCAGCTTCATGGAGAGACACCAGGTGGTGCTCTACCTGCTTGCCCTGGCAGTGGGGCTTGCGGCGTCCTTTGTGCCGGGGGTTGCGGGTCTTGCTCAGCCGCTGGTTACCCCGGCCCTTGGTGTGCTGCTCCTGGCCACCTTCCTAACGATTCCGCTCCGCGGCCTTTTGGAACCCGGGGCGCTCACCGGTTTTACTAAAACCCTGCTGGCTCTCAACTTTCTTCTAGCACCCCTGGTGGTGGCGCTACTTCTGCTGGGGCTTCACCGGTTTGTGCCTCAGGTGCCTGATCTTCTGGTGTTTACCGCAGCACTTGTGCTCCTGGCACCCTGTGTAGATTATGTAGTGACCTTTACCGGTCTTGCGGGAGGCGCCCATGTGCGCCTCCTGTCGTGCACCCCGCTCCTGCTCCTGGCGCAGATGTGCCTTATTCCCCTGTGGCTTCTGCTCTTCCGTTCCGCCGGTATCTGGCGGGATGATTTTCTGGCTGACGGCACACTCTGGCAGGCCCTGCCGCAGCTGGTAGCCGCCCTGGTGGTGGTGGTAGTCCCCCTGCTGGGCGCGGCCCTTATCCAGGGAGTAGGTGGGCACCTGCAGAGATATTCTGAAGATGCAGCAAGTGTTTTAATGGTGCCGCTGATGGTGCTGGTGCTTGCTCTCACCCCGGCCGCTCATGCTGTTCACGTCACCCAGCTCGCCTCGTATCTTATGCCCCTGGCATGCTTATATGCCCTATACGCTATATGTATGGGGTTGCTTTCTAGCTCCCTCCTGCGACGCTGGGGCAGGGTCCTGCCCGCACCCGAGCGGGTCGCCCTCACCTTTTCAGCCGTCACACGGAATGCCCTCGTGATACTGCCCCTGGTCCTCGGCCTATCAACCGCCCTAGCCGACGAACCGGCGTCCGCCCTCATGCCCCTGGCGGTACTCACCCAAACCCTGGTAGAGCTCCTAGCCCTTACCGTGCTGGTTGCCCTCTACCGCACACAAAAATCCCCGCTACCGTAGGCCGGTAACGGGGATAGAGGAAGGGGAGCGGACGCCTAGCCCGCCACCGCCTGCCACACAAAATAAATAGCCACAGCGGCAACCACACCAAACAGCGCCCACCGGCGCAGCTTGGTCTCAAACCGGGCGGCACGAATATCGGCGCGCTGCTCCAGCGTCTCGTTCGGATCAACCGGCGCTAGGTTCGAGGGGTTGGTTGTCTCAGGTTTCTTCTCAGCCACAACGGCACCCTAGCGCCAGCGGGTGGTCATAACCAGACCCACCATCATGAAGCCAATGCCGATACCGATATTCCAGTTACCGATACCCGGAATCGGGTACACCGACTGGGAAATGTAGAAGGTAATAATCCACAGCACGCCAATCACAATCATGGCGAACATAATCACGCGATACCAGAGGGGGGTCGGCGACGGGAAGTCATCGTCGCTGTACATCGACTCAGCAACGCGGCGTAGCTCCGCCTCTTCAAAATCCTCGTCACGAATAGACTTCGACTCAGCCACTTTTCCTCCAGTAGGGGAGCACGCTCCCGGCAGTTTACAAAATATACGGTCAGAGACGATTTTAACCGTACTACCTGAAAAAGTTCTAACATTAAACAGTCCCCCGCAACCGTCCCACGCCGAGGTGAGATGTGACCACAGCAGCCCCCACCGCTAGCCGCACCCCCCTGCAATGGGTTATCCAAATCGTCGGTGAACTTCTGATTACGGCGGGCCTTATCTTGCTCCTGTTCGTCGCCTGGCAGCTCTGGTGGACCAACATCGACGCCAACCGCACCCAGCAGCAGGCCGTCGACAGTCTCATCCAAGAATTCAACAGCGGCAGCGGACGCCCCGGCCCTGCTACCACCGGCCAGGGGGAGAAGACCGAGGGGGCGGCGTCCGAAAACGTCGTACCCGACTATGACCCCGCCAACCCACCGGTTGCCACCCCGCCTGCCTACGGGCAGGCCTACGGCGTGGTCTACATTCCCCGCCTGGGCCAAAACTACGCCCGGCCCCTCGCCGAAGGTGTAGGTACCGACGTGCTCGACACTCTGGGCCTGGGGCGCTACCCCAGCAGCCAGATGCCCGGTGAATACGGCAACTTCGCCCTAGCAGGTCACCGCCAAACCAACGGTGCAGTGCTCGATAATATCGACCTGCTCCAAAACGGCGACAACATCTACGTGCGCACCGCCGAGGGCTACTACACCTACCGGGTCTACGAACACAAGATTGTGCTCCCCACCCAGATAGAGGTCATCGCCCCTAACCCCGACCAGCCCGAAGCGCCCCTCGCCGAGGCAGAACGCCGCCTACTCACCCTCACCAGCTGCCACCCCCGCTACGGCGATACCGAACGCTACATCGTTCATGCCGAATTCGTCAGCTGGCAGCCAGCTGAAGCCGGTGCCCCCGAAGAAATCGCCGCCATCGCCGGCTAAAGCCAACCACCGCCGTCCACCCCAAGGAGCCCCATGTACGCCTGGATTTTCCGTCACCTACCCGGCCCCCTGTGGCTTCGCATCATCATCGCTATTGCCCTCATAGCTGCCGCCGTCTACCTGCTCATGGAATACGTCTTCCCCCACTTCGCCGAATACAGCCCCTTCAACACCGACGTGACCATAGAGCAATAAGCACCGGACGCCCGCCCCGCTCCGTGCGATAGAATCAAGACACCATCACGAAAGGGCAGGTGCCATGACCAAAATCCTCGTCATCGATAACTACGACAGCTTCGTCTTCACCCTGGTCGGTTACATCCAGCAGCTAGGTGCTGAAACCACCGTTATCCGTAACGACGAACTGACTCTTGACGAGACCATCGCCCTCGCCCAAGATCACGACGGCGTGCTCGTCTCGCCCGGCCCCGGCAACCCTGCCGAGGCGGGCGTCATTATCGACGTCATCAAATGGGCCAAGACTGCTAACAAGCCCCTGCTCGGCGTCTGCCTGGGCCACCAGGCCCTCGCCGAAGCCTTCGGCGGGGTAGTGGGTCACGCCCCCGAGCTCATGCACGGTAAGACATCCCAGCTGGTCCACACCGGCCAGTCAGTCTTCAAGGGCCTGCCCAGCCCCTTCACCGCCACCCGCTACCACTCCCTCGCCGTTGAACCTGCCACCCTGCCCGCTGAGCTAGAGGTTACTTCCAGCACCGATAACGGCATCATCATGGGCCTGCGCCACGTTACCGCCCCCCTGCACGGTGTACAGTTCCACCCCGAATCGGTACTTACAGAAGGTGGCTACCTCATGCTTGGTAACTGGCTCGAAGAAGTAGGCCTAGAAGGGGCCGCAGCCCTGGGTGCGACCCTCTCTCCCCTCATCGAACCGGCAGCCTAACACCAGCTTGATAGCCCAAAAACCCCTATAAGAAAGCCGCCCTCCCCACGTGGGGAGGGCGGCTTTCTTATAGGTTGAGCACGACCTAGTCGTTGTTGTTACCGCTTGCGCTCGCTGCTGCTCTCGGGGTTGCCTGGGCAGTGGCCGTAGCGGCAGGCTGGGTGGCCTGGGCCGTAGCCGCTGCACTCGGTGCGGTAGTAGCTGCCGCACTGGGGGCGCTGGTTGCCACAGGGGCAACCGCCACGCGAATAGTCACGGTTGAACCCTGCTCAATCAGGGTTCCGGCAGCGGCACTCTGTGAGATAACGGTGCCAGCGGGCTGGGCGGTGGTGGTGACGGTTTCGATATTGGTGCTCAGCAGGGTATCTGATGCGGTCAGTGCTGCAATAGCGGCATCGCGGCTCAGGCCGACCAGGCTGGGGACCTCAACCTTACCGTTGGAGAGAATGATATCGATGGTCGCGCCGGCATCGGCCTGTTCACCGGAGCCGGGGGTTACACCAACAACCATGCCCGCGGGGATGGTGGGGCTGTTGACGGTGGTGGTGCGGCCGGGCACGAAGCCAGCGTTCGTGAGAGTCTCACGCACGTACTGTTCACTCTGGCCCTCAAGGTTGGCGGGCACGGTTAGTACAGCCGGGCCGGACGATACCGTCACAACAATCTCACTGCCCTCTTCAGCTTCGAGGCCGGTCACGGGGGAGGTCTTGATAACTGAACCCTTGGGGATGGTGTCGGAGTGCTCTTCTTCGAACTTGAGCGCGAAGTTCAGGTTACGCAGCTGGGTTTCAGCCTCTTCCTTGGTGAGCCCCTGAACCGCAGGAACCACGTGCACGGGAACCTCGTTGAGCTTGGCCTGGTAGTAGAGCACAGAGCCTACACCGAAAGCTGCCAGCAGGAGGATGAGCATAGTGGTGAGAGCCTTGCTCCAGGCGCTGCGGCGGCGCTTTTTGCGGGCCTTAGCCGGGTCCTGACCGTAGCCGTAACCGTAGAGTTCTTCGTCGGTGTATTCAGACTGGGCGTTGTCGAAGAAGCTGCCAATGCCGGCTTCTTCGGTTTCGCGAGGAGTGGCGGCGACAGCGCCTGCTGCGGCGCCTGCGCCCAGGGCAGCTGCACCGAAAGCGGTGGTTGCTTCGGTGGGGTCCTGGTCGCTACCGGTAAGTATGCCGCTTTGGGCATCTTTGAGGGCGGACGCGAATTCGCCGGCGCTCTGGTAACGGCTGGCAGGGTTCTTGGCCAGGCCCTTGAGCACAGCGGCATCGAGAGCAGGGGAGACTTCTTCTGAGGCGAAGGCGCTGGGAGGCTGAGGGGTCTCGCTCAGGTGCTTACCGGCCAGTTCTACGTTGGTGGGGGCGTCAAACGGTGAACGCCCAGCCAGCATCTCGTACACCACGCAGGCAGCCGAGTAGACATCGCTGCGGGCATCGACGGTCTCGCCGCGGGCCTGCTCGGGGGAGATGTAGCGGGCGGTGCCCATGACCGTGTTGGCCTTGGTGAGGGCATCACCGGCTTCTTCGGCGGCGCGGGCAATGCCGAAGTCCATGACCTTAATCTGACCGGGCTCGCCCAGCTCACGGTCCTCTGCCGTCTGGGGCAGAATCATGACGTTGGCGGGCTTGATATCGCGGTGCACGATACCTGCGCTGTGGCTGTAGTCGAGAGCCTCAAGAATCTGCACACCGTAGGCTAGGGCCTGGGCCTGGTCGACCTCGCCGCGAGACATGGCGTCGCGTAGGGTGGTGCCCTGAACCAGCTCCATGACCATGAAGGGCACAGATACCTCGGAGCTACCTACCTGAATATCGAAGGAGCCGGTGTCGTAGACACCCACGATAGAGCGGTGGTTGAGGGCCGCAACGGCCTCTGCCTCGCGCTGAAAACGGGCGCGGAAGATGACGTCCTGAGCATGCTCAGTCCGTAGAACCTTGAGCGCAACCTTGCGCCCCAGGCGTGTATCAACCGCCTCGTAGACGGTCGCCATGGCGCCGGAGCCGATAACGGCCCCGACCTCGTAGCGCTGATCGATAGTTTCAGGAACCTGCTGGTCCATGTATTCACCCATCATTTCCGGTGGAGTTTAGTTGCCGGTTGAATCAGCACTCGGTGAGGCTGAATCGGAGCCGGTGGTTGACTGTGATGCTGAGGCGCTCGACGATGCGGATGCCGATGCACTGGCTGCGGGGGCCTTGGCCACGTAGACGTCTACGCTGCTCCCTACCTCAACGCGGGACCCCGAGGTGGGGCTGGTGCGGAGCACGGTGCCTTCGCGGGCACTGCTGCTTTCTTCAAAGTGAATCTGCACGTTCACGCCGAGGGCGGTAATCGCGTTGATGGCCTCTTCAGAGTCTGTACCCTCCAGATTACTGGGTAGGGTCACTGATTTGGGGCCGGTGGAGTACTGCACGGTAATGGTTTCGCCCACTTCTACGCTACCGGTAGGTGAAACGGAGAGCACAGTGTCTACCGCGGAGTCGGAGGTGACGCCGGTGGTGCGGGTTGAGAAGCCCATGGCGGTGAGTTCGTTGACGACTTCATCGAGGGGTCGGCCCTCGAAGGAGGCTGAGTCAATCTCTACCCGGGTTTTCTCGGTGCTGGTTTCGCTGGCACTGGGGGTGGGTGAGACACTGACGGTTGAGACGGTACCCGAGGCAGTGGGGGTGCTGTCGCCGGTAGTGCTGGAGCGGTTGCTACCAGCTAGTACAAACCAGACGACCGCGGCAATGAGGAGCAGGGCAAGCACCAGGGACACCCAGCCCCAGGGGCTCTTCTTCTTTGCCGGGGGCTCGGCTGCCGGGTAGGCGGCAGCGGCCGGGGCGCTGGGTACACGGGCGGTGGTGGGCTCGGGTTCGTAGTGGGCTCCTGAGCCAAACCGGGCCGCTGCGGGAGCCACGGCGGTGGGAGCCGTCATGACCTGGGTGGCCTGGGTATCTGCCCCCTGGGGCAGGAACTTGCCCAGGGGTGGTACAGCCTTGATGGCAGCCGGGATGTTGCGGCGGCGGATAGCGTCGATAGCGGACGCCAGCGCAGTGGCGGTCTCGGGGCGGTCCGCTGGGTCCTTGGAGAGCAGGCACATGATGAGCGCTGCTGCGGGGGCGGGGACGTCCTTGGGCAGGGGCGGCGGCGGATCGTTGACCTGTGCCAGGGCGATGGCGATCTGCGATTCGCCGGTGAAGGGGCGCTTGCCTGCCAGGCACTCGTAGCCGATGATGCCCAGGGAGTACATGTCTGAGGAGGGGGTGGCCTGCTGGCCGGTTGCCTGCTCGGGCGCCAGGTACTGGGCGGTGCCCATGACCTGGCCGGTGGCGGTCAGGGGTACCTGGTCAGCCAGGCGGGCGATACCGAAGTCGGTGACCTTCACTCGCTCGTCCGGAGTGATAATCAGGTTGCCGGGCTTCACGTCGCGGTGCACGAGACCCTGGGCGTGGGCGGCTGCCAGGGCGCGGGCGGTCTGCGCCATGATGTTGAGGATGCGGTCAGCAGGTAGCTGCTTGTCGCGCTCAATGATGTTAGACAGCGGCTCACCGGGTACGAGTTCCATGACCAGGTAGGCAGAGCCGTCCTCTTCGCCGTAGTCAAAGACATTAGCGACGCCGGGGTGGTTGAGCAGGGCGGTGTGGCGGGCTTCGGCGCGGAAGCGCTCCAGGAAGCCGGGGTCGCCCGTGTATTCCTCTTTCAGAATTTTTACGGCGACGGTACGGCCCAAGACCTTATCGCGCGCCTTCCAGACCTCGCCCATACCGCCAATCGCGATACGCTCGGTCAGGGTGTAGCGACCACCAAGAGTCACATCTACCGAAGGCCTCACTTGTTCAACACCGCCTCAAAAAGTTGTTTACCTGCGGGAGCAGCAAGCTGCGCCCCTGTTGTGACGTCTACACCTTCATAGACTACCGCGATAGCTACCTGCGGGTCGTCCGCTGGAGCGAAACCGGTGAACCAGGAGTTGTTCAACCCTGTGTCTCCAATTTCAGCGGTACCGGTTTTACCGGCTACCTGGACCCAGCTCACCGCGGCGCCCGAGGCGATACCGTTGCTCACGCCGTTTACCATCCACTCTGTTACCTGGTTAGCGATATCGGCTGAGGTGGAGCGTCGTAGCTCCTCAGCTGAGAACTCGTACAGCGAGCTGAGATTGTGAGACTTAACCGACCTAATCAGGTTGGGTTTCATCTGCACACCGTCGTTCGCGATAGCTGCGCTCATCATGGCAACCTGCAAAGGGGTGGTCTTCACATCGTACTGACCAATAGACGCCTGTGCTAGCTGGCTGTCTTCCATGTTGGTCGGGAAGACCGACTGTGACACGGTCAGGGGAATCTGGAGGCCTTGCCCGTAGCCAAAGTTGCTTGCGGTCTGGGCGATGGTTTCTTCGCCCAGGTCCATAGCAATTTGGGCAAAGGGGGTGTTGCAGGACTGCGCCAGGGCCCACTCGATGGTGGCGGACGTGCGGGTTGAGCACTGGCTGCCGGTGTAGTTGGGCAGGGTGACGGTGGTGTTCGGCAGGGTCAGGTTCTGCGGGTTGGGGATCACCGAGTCTGCATTGTATTTACCCGATTCGAGGGCGGCTACGGCGTCAATAATTTTGAAGGGTGAGCCGGGGGCGTAGGTGTCGCCCGCGATAGCGCGGTTGTAGAGCGGGTGGTTGGCGTCCTCATTGAGGGCCGCGTACTGGGCCAGCACCGATTCGGCGTTGTGGGACGAGAGGGTGTTGGGGTCGTAGGAGGGGGTGGACACCATAGCCAGGATTTCGCCAGTCTTGGGGTTGAGGGCCACGATAGAGCCCTTGTGGCCGTCCAGCAGGTCGTAGGCCAGCTGCTGGAGCTCGCTGTCGATGGTCAGCTCTACGCTGGCCCCCTGGGCGGTGTTGCCGGTGAACATCTGGGCCAGGCGGTCGTAGAACTGGGCGTCGGAGTTGCCCGAGAGCTGGTCGTTCATGGCAGCTTCCAGGCCGGTTGCCCCGTAGATGGACGAGAAGTAGCCGGTGAGCCCCGCGTAGAGCTCGGGCTGGGAGTAGGTGCGCTGGAAGGCGTAGCCGTCGTTCGACTCTACGGACGAGGCGATTTCTACGCCGTCAACCACAATGGACCCGCGCTGGGAGCCGTAGCTTTCGTAGAGGGTGCGGGAGTTCCAGGCGTTGGCCTGCAGGTTTTTAGCGTCAAAGAATTGGATATAGGTCAGGGTGCCCAGCAGCATCACGAAGACGCAGGCCGCAGCGATCCATGCCCGGCGGATAGCTTTATTCACCGCGAGCACCTCCTGAACGGTTGGTTTCGGTAATTCTAGAAATGACGGACGTGGCGCCCTCGGGCTCGTAGCCCTCGTAGTCGATGCTGTCTGCCTCGTCGAACTCTTCTACCACGTGCGGGGCACGGGCGGTGTGGGAGATGGCAAGCAGGATGGCTACGATGACCCAGTTCGAGAGTAGGGAGGAGCCACCGGCGGACATGAAGGGGGTGGTGAGGCCGGTCAGCGGAATCAGGCGGGTGACGCCGCCAATGACCACGAAGAGCTGAATCACGATGAGGGCTGAGAAACCGGCGGCTAGGAGCTTACCGAAGGCATCACGGGTGCCCAGGGCCGCGCGGAAACCGCGGGAGACCAGCAGTAGGAAGAGCATAAGAATCGCTCCCAGACCTAGCAGGCCCAGCTCTTCACCGAGGGCGGTGATAATCATGTCTGAGTTGGAATACGAGACGAGGTCGGGTCGTCCGTTGCCCCAGCCGCGTCCGAACAGGCCGCCAGAGGCCAAGCCAAAGAGGCCCTGCACAATCTGACCCGAGCCACCCAGGGGCTGGTTGTAGATTTCGGGGTCAAAAGCGTGCACCCAGGAGTTGATGCGGTAGTAGACGTGAGAGATGTAGTTGTAGGCCAGCACGCCGCCGGCAGCTACAAAGAGCAGGCCCAGGGCAACCCAGGTGAGGCTTCCGGTTGCCAGGAAGAGCATGGCCAGGAAGATGCCGAAGAAGAGGATAGCCGAGCCCAAATCGCGCTGGAAAACCAGCACCGCTAGCGAGACAAACCAGGCGATAAACATGGGAGCCAGGTCTTTGAATCGGGGCAGGCGTACCGGGCCGATGCGCTTACCGGCCAGCATGATCAGGTCGCGGTGGGTTGAGAGGTAACCGGCGAAGAAGATAGCCAGGGTAATCTTGGCGACTTCACCGGGCTGGAAGGTGCGGCCGCCGAGTGAAATCCAGATGCGGGCACCGTTAATTTCGGTACCGATGACCGGTAACAGCGGCAGCAGGAGCAGCACAATCGAGGCAGCCAGAGAGATATAGGTGACCTTCCGCAGTACCCGGTGGTCGCGCAGGAAGAAGAGCACCACGGCTGAAGCAATCATGGCTACGCCGGTCCACATGAGCTGGGCCGCCCCCGCGTTAGCGGTGGTGGTCAGGTCGATACGGTAGATCATGGCTAGACCCAGCCCATTGAGAGCCACCGCAATCGGCAGAATAAAGGGGTCGGCGTAGCGGGCCCGCATATACATAACGGCATGCAGCACCAGGGCACCCACACCCTGAACGGTAAGAGCCTGTACCCACATGCGGTTCTCCAGGGCCGCTTCGGGGTCTACCAGGTACATGGAAGCAGGGCAGAGCAACACCGCGAGCACGGTGAGAACCAGTTCGGTCAGTCGGCGGGAGCGGGGCAGCTCAACCGCAGATGCGGCAGATGAAGCGCTCACTAGTTACCTCCCTGGGTAGTTGTGCTGGTATCGGGTGTTGGGCTGGTTTCGGACAGCGGGGTCGGCTCACCCGAGGCACTGGCAGAGGCGCTCGGGGTAGGAGCCACCGTGGTCACGGTTCCCGGGGCAACTGTAGGCGGCAGCTGGTCGCGCAGGTTCTGCACAATCTGCTCAGCCTCGTCCTGGCTGGTGGCGGTGATGGTGCTGTGCAGGAGCGACTGGGAGAACTCCGGCAGGGAGCTGACCTCAATATCGGTCTCATCAACCACGGTGTGCAGGCTGACCGGCCCCAGGGACTGGTTAATGCCGTTGAACACCGTCACGTGGTCGTCCTTAACGCCCACGTAGTACTGGGTCTTAGTCCAGGCGAAGAAGCTCCAGGCGCTGGCCACCAGTACAGCTAGGGTTAGGGCAGCCACGAAGATGCGCATGGGCCAGCGGTGCGGTGACGGAGCTACCTCGTTGCTCAGGGCAACCCGGTACTCTTCGGGCAGCTTGGCAGGCTCCAGGGTCTGGGTGGTCTGCTGCTGCGAGAGGGTGCTGATGTTCTGGGCGGTGCGGGCCGTGACTGCCGGAATCATGCCGGTCTGGGTGGCATTGGCGGCAGCTCCCACCAGGTCGTGGGGGCGCTCTGAAAGCTCATGGCGCAGGACGGACGCCGGGGTCGGCTCGTCCTCCCCCTCACCGCTGGCGGGGGGTGCGGCGTCCACCCCGGCCTTGACGGTCATCGTGTTGAGCACGCCGTCGGTGAAGGATTCACCGCGCCACTTGCCGTGGCGCAGGGCGTTGCGCATCTTGGCGTGCTGGGGCATGCGGCGGCGCCAGGGGGCGCGGTGCTCGCCGTCCTCGTCGAATATTTCCCCGGCGTCCGCCCCTTCGGCCTCGCTGTCGCTAGAGGCGGGCTCAGCGGCCTCCTGCTCCACGGTGGGGTAAACCCCCACCAGCTCGCCGTCCTTACCGTACTTGCGCACCGGGATAATCGGCTGCGGGGCGGTAATCGCCGCAGATAGGGAATCCTCGCTAATGACCTGCAGGGCCACCACGGTCACGTTGTCGGGGGCGCCGCGTTCCAGGGTCATGTCGGTCAGAATATCGACCACCTGCTGCAGGTCGCCGGTGGAGCGCATGACCGCCTCAATCTCAGCTACCTGCACCACGGCGTCCAGGCCGTCAGAGCTCAGCACCCACTTTTCGCCCACCACGGCGTCCAGGGTGCGAAGTTCAAGCTCGGGGGAGGCATCAACATCGCCCAAGACGCGCATAATCACGTTCTTGTGCGGGTGGGCCTCAGCTTCCTCGGGGCTAATACGCCCCTCTTGCAGCAGGCGCTGCACAAAGGTGTGGTCGGTGGTGACCTGCTCAAACACGCCGTCACGCAGGCGGTAGGCGCGCGAGTCACCAATATGGGCCATCTCAATACGGTCGCCATCAATCAGCAGAGCCGTGCAGGTGGTACCCATACCCGCCAAACGCGGGTTCAGCGCCACCAGCTCATTCATGATGATATTGGCATTCACGATCTCATCAGCCAGGTACACCCCGGCATTACCCTCAAAACCTGCCCGGTCAAGAGGGGTCAAATCAAGCACCGTGGTCGCCGACGCGACGTCGCCGCCCACATGCCCGCCCATACCGTCGGCAACAACCGCCAGGTAATGGCCCGCATACCCCGAGTCATCGTTTTTAGAGCGCACTCGCCCCACATCGGAGCGGGCCGCAAAACGGAAAGCGATACTCATGCACTAGGCTTTCAGCTGCATAGTGGTACGTCCTACCCGGAAGGGCTGACCAGCCTCAATCGGAGTAGCTCGGGTCAGACGGGTATCGCCCACAAAGGTTCCGTTGGTTGAGCCCATGTCTTCAAGGAACCAGCGCGACCCCTGCGGGAAGAGGCGGGCGTGGCGACCCGAAGCGTAGTCGTCCTGCAAAGACACCTCAATATCGGTGGCGCGGCCAATCGTCACCGGGCTATCGCCCAGGCGCATGGTAGCCCCGGCCTGGGTACCGTCCACAATCGTCAGCAGAGACGGACGCGCCGGAGGGGCAGCCGCCGGCGCCGGGTGGGCGGGAGTCGCAGGAGCAACCGGCGCATCAACAGCGGCGTCCTCAAACTGAGCCCGCGCAGTGCGGATATTACGCCCCACACCCAGGTCGCGGCGCGACGCGGCAAGAACCATAAAAATAAACAGCCACAGCAGGCCCAAAAAGGCAAAACGCAAAACCGTCACGGTAATTTCAGATGCCACAAGCTACCCCTTACGAACCATCAGACGGAAAACAATACGGGCCCGGCCCATCTCAATCACAGAACCGTTACGCAGCTCAGCCCGGCCGTGCAGGCGCTTACCGTCGAGGTAAGAACCGTTCGTGGACCCCAAATCAACCGCCAGGTAGGTGCCATCTTGCTCCACAATATCGAGGTGGCGGCGTGAGACACCCGTATCTTCAACGGTGATATCTGCGCTGGAGCCACGCCCCAGGGTGACCGGCAAATCGCGCACCACAACGCGCTCGCCGTTGATGTCGAGCACCACCTGGGGGGTGGGGGCAGGGCGGCGAGACTGCGGTAGCTGGTGGGCGGGCACCGGCTCGGTGCGCGGTGGCGCTGCCGGGCGGGTGATGCGCGTGGGAACTGATTGGGGCGCGGACGCCGGGCGGGCAGGTGCTGCCTGAGGGGCAGGGGCCGGGGCGGCCTCGTCCTGCGGGGCCTGCATCTTCTTCACCGCGCTGGTGATGTCGAAGCTGCCCGGTTCAAGCTCGTTGTTGAGCGAGAAGGTCACGCGCACAGCCCCGCGCAGGGAGTAGCCCTGGTCGCGGGCGTGGCGGATGACCACGTCGCAGAGCTCTTCAGCCAGGGGCACACCCCACTGCTGGGCTCGTGAGAAGTCGCTGGCTGAGAACTCAGCGGTGAAGTTATTGGGGGCAATAGTGCGCCCGGAGGAGACGGAGAAAGCCTTATTGTCCATCTCGGTGCGGAGCCTGTTTGCAATATCTACCGGCTCAAAAGTGCCGCCCTTGCTGAAGGTGCCACGCACGGCCTTTTCTAGGCCCTGTTCAAGTCTGTCGATGAACCCCATGCTTGCCTCCTTCAACACAAAACTACGGGCGCACCGCGCCGTGTTCTGCGGGTGCTCGAGCTGATTCGCTGCGCAGGGTGTGCGCACAGCCTAAGCTTCTAGTCTAGTGGATAACCGTAAAAACTCCCCGGGAAAACCTGGTAAAGCCCTGCTATCTCACGGGTTCTAGGGTGGGGAGCGGACGCCCGCGCGCCGGTTTTAGGTGCCTTATAGGCTTGTGTGTGGTTGAGGACACTTAAGAGCGGTTGGACATCTTCTTGGAGGTGTGTGTATAGTTATCTTCGTTGCTCATTTAGCAACGATAAAAAATGAATAATGCGCAAGTGGCGGAATTGGCAGACGCGCTGGCTTCAGGTGCCAGTGATCGCAAGATCGTGGGGGTTCAAGTCCCCCCTTGCGCACGGTGAAGAAAAACCCGTTTCCTCTAGTGAGAGCTAGGGGGAGCGGGTTTTTCGTGCCTGAAAATGGGGCTGTGGCGCTTCTGTGATGCGCGTTTGCCCGGCAGCTGGGCGCCACGGTGGGTGTAGGCACTCTTGATCGCCTCCCCGGCACTGGCCAGAAGGTATATGTGCCGACAGCCGCCAAATGTGGCGGTGCCAGCGCCACATTTGGCGGTCAGTGCCACAGTTGCTTTTGAAATGTACCGTGCCCTGCCCACTTTTAGCGTCAAAAGCGGGCAGGGCACGGTACAAACTAGGGGGAGGGGTTCATAGGGGCGAGCGTGAGCCCGTAGAACCCCTACACGAGAAGCTACAAAGCCTAGTGGTGCTTCTTGCCGGGCAAGAAGTGGACCACAGCGGCAATAATGCTGCCCCAGATCAGGCCAATCACCATAGAGCAGAAGGTGTTGATCAGCCAGGCTGCTACTCCGCCCAGGGCGGGCAGGTGGTGGCCATACTCCTCAAGGTGGTGCACGAACTGGTAGGGAGCCTCCCACCAGTGCATATCGTAAAGACCCAGCAGAATAATGTGGCCACCGACCCAGAGCATGGCGAACGTACCCACGACAGAAATAACGTTCATGACCACGGGCATAGCCTTCACCAGGCCCATGCCAAACTTCTGCGCCCCGGCAGATTCACGCTGAGCCATCGCCAGGCCGATGTCGTCCATCTTGACCAGCAGACCCACAGCACCGTACACCAGCAGGGTAATGCCGATACCGACCACAGCCAGAATAGCGGCGCGGGCCCAGAAGCCCTCAGAAGCAACCTCGTTCAGGGCAATCACCATGATTTCGGCGCTCAAAATGAAGTCGGTGCGCACAGCCCCCGAGATAATTTTCTTCTCGGCGTCCTCACCCTGCACCACCGCGGGGGTTTCTTCCTCGGCGTGCTCCTTCTTCGAGAACATCTCGATGACCTTTTCGGCGCCCTCGAAGCAGAGGTAGGTGCCGCCCAGCATGAGCAGGGGGGTGAGCATCCAGGGCAGGTACTGGCTCAGCAGCAGGGCTGCAGGAAGAATGAAGACCAGCTTGTTGCGCAGGGACCCTACCGCAATTTTCTTGATGATGGGCAGCTCGCGCTTGGGTTCGATATTGCGTACGTACTGCGGGGTGACGGCGGCGTCGTCCACCACCACACCGGCTGCCTTCACGCTGGCGCGGCCAGCTGCCGCTGCTACGTCGTCCGCGCTGGCGGCTGCCAGCTTGGCGAGGGCCGCTACGTCATCTAAGAGAGCCGCTAAACCACCGGCCATAGAAATCTCCTCGGGGAACAAATAGGTTTGTGTTGTTCCTAAGAATACTGCCCGGCGGCCCCGGGCGCGCTAAGACCCCGCGCACACTTTGGTGGGCGGGGCCCTAGTTACCTCAAGATGAGGACGCCGGCGGTCGGCTAGGTGTGATGTCCAGGGACGTTGTTGAGTCGGTCGAAGGGTACGCCGCCAATCGCAGAGTGGTGTCGGTGGTGGTTGTAGAAGTGGAGCCAGCCGGGCAGCGCCAGGCGTCGTTCGGCCTCTGAACCGTAAAACCTGGCATAGGCCCAGCCGTCCCCGAGCGTGCGGTGGAATCGCTCGATCTTCCCGTTCGTCTGCGGCCGGTAGGGGCGTGTCCGCTTGTGTCGGATGCCGAGCCGAGCGCAGAAGTCCCTCCATGCGTGGGATCTGTATGCCGACCCGTTGTCGGATAGGACTCGCTCGACGGTCACGCCTCGTTCGGCGAACCAGGCCACGGCGCGTTCGAGAACTCCCACCGCTGTGCTCGCCTGCTCATCCGACCAGATTTCTGCGTATGCGACGCGGGAGTGGTCATCGATGACTGTGTGAACGAACGCCGTCCCGGTGCGCGGCTTGTGATCTTTTCCTCGTGGTAATCCCGGAGTCGCGAGCTTGTTCCGTGCGCCTTGCTGCCGACCTACGTAACGATGTCCACCGCCGTCGGGGATGTTGCCGAACTTCGTGACATCGACATGAATCAACGATCCCGGATGAGGATGCTCATATCGCCGCAATGGCTCGCCAGTGACACGATCGATATGCGAGAGGCGGTTCACGCGGCAACGGACGAGGACCGCGTGAACAGTCGACGTCGAGAGACCAAGTCGCGCAGCGATCTGGGCTGGCCCCAGTCGAAGCCGCCAGCGCAGGTTGATGATCTTCTTCTTGACATGCTCGGGCGTCCTGCCTGGGATCCGGTGCGGCTTGCTGGAGCGATCCTGCATCCCAAACTCACCCTCTTCCCGGTAGCGGCCTGCCCATTTCCGGGCAGTGATCGGGGAGACCATGAACATCTTTGCGGCGATCGTGGCCGGATAGCCGTCTTCGACAATCAGCCGAGCTAACCGGAGACGGGCACGAGGAGTGAGAAGAGCGTTCGGATGGGTCATCAATTGGCCTCCGCCGCGGTCTTCGTAAGCGCGCGTCTGGTGAGAAGCATGATGACGAGAGCGATCGCTGTCAGCACCGAAGCGACCCAAACCGGCGCGAGCAGCCCCAGCCCGGTCGCGAGCCCGAGCGCACCAAGCACGGGCCCCGCTGCAGCTCCGATATTCAATGCTGCGGTTGCGTACGAACCGCCCATCGTTGGCGCACCCGATGCTGCATACAGCACACGCGTGATCAGAGTACTGCCGACGCCGAACGACAGGAATCCCTGAACGAGGACGAGGACGATAAGCGCAACGGGATGAGATGCGACCACTGCCAACACGATCCAGCCTGTCAGCAATAGCGGTCCGCCGACTGCGAGCACGAGGCCAGGTCGTTGATCTGATAGTCGTCCTGCGATCGTGACGCCAAGGAACGATCCGATGCCGAACATCACCAGCGCGACGGACACCCACGCTTCGGCCAAGCCCGCGGTCTCGGTCACGATGGGTGCCAGGAAGGTGAATGCCGCAAAGGTCCCTCCGTTGTTCAGCGCTCCGAGTGCCATGGCCAGGATGAGCCGCGGCGTCGCCAACTGGCTGAGCTCGACACGGAGCCTTGGTGAGGTCGCGCTAGTCTCGCTCCGACCAACATTGTTCGTGACGCCACGAATGACTCCAACGGCCGCGGGAATACAGAGGATGGCGATCGCCCAGAACGTCGTTCGCCAGCCCAGCGCTGTGCCGAGCAGTGCCCCGGCGGGGACGCCCACGACGGTTGCGATCGTCGTGCCGGAGAGCAGGATCGACAGTGCACGCCCCTTCTGGTTCGCTGGCACGAGGGTAGTGGCCGTGCTCAGTGCTACGGCGAGGAATCCTGCGTTTGCGAGAGCGCTGAGCACCCGGGTGATGAGCAGGAGAGAGAACACTGGTGTCATCGCTCCGATGACGTGGCTTCCCGCGAACACGAGAAGGCAAACGATCAATGTGAGCCGCGGTGGCCAACGGCGAGCGAATGCCGCCATCACTGGCGCGCCGACGACCATACCGACTGCGAATGCGGAGGTCAGCAGGCCCGCAGTGCCGACCGAGACGTCAAGTTCGGTCGCGATCGCGGGGAGCAATCCCGCGAGCATGAATTCTGAAGTGCCCATGACGAAGACCGCCAGGGCAAGCATGTAAAGGGCAAAAGGCATCGAGTACTCCGAGGTGTGAGATCAAGAAATGGTTCTTCTTGTCACCACGGCCAGCGCCCCGGGTACGCCAGACATACGCCCACACAGATCGTGGGCGTCGTAACTAGTGGTTCAAGGGGCTGGCGGTGTGACCGACAACCCCTGACCTGTCTGATTCGGGACTCGACATGCCCCAAATTCTAACATGCCTTCAATGGCAAGCGGTCTGGACAGATACTTCTTGAATCGGCACGGTGTCATTACGGGCGGGGGCCAGAACAACGTCCCTGGACATCACAGCTAGGCGCTGACCTCAGCGCTGTCGAAAGTTGCGGTATCGATCACCACGCGGAACTGGACGTCGCCGGCGACAACGCGCTCGTAGGCGGCATCGACCTCGTCCACGCCGATCTTCTCAATCACTGCGCCGATACCGTGCTCGGCGCAGAAGTCCAGCATCTCCTGGGTTTCGGGAATACCGCCGATGTTGTTACCGGTCAGCACCTTGCCGCCGCCGACCAGGCTGAACATGCGAACGTCCAGAGATTCCGGGGGTAGGCCAACAACCGAGAGAATGCCGCGGGGCTTGAGCAGACCCAGGTAGGCGTCCAGGTTGATGGGGGCTGAGATGGTGTTGAGAATCAGGTCGAACTCACCGCGGTGGTCGGTGAAGAAGTTTTCGTCGGTGGTTGCCAGGGTGCGGGCGGCACCCAGCTTGGCTGCGGCGTCCGCCTTCTTCAGGCTGCGGGAGAGCACGGTGACCTCAGCGCCCATAGCGGCAGCAATCTGCACGCCCATGTGCCCCAGCCCGCCCAGGCCCAAGATGGCAACCTTCATGCCGGGCTTAACGCCCCAGCGGGCCAGGGGTGAGTAGGTGGTGATGCCGGCGCAGAGCAGGGGTGCTGCCACGTCGAAGTCCAGGGCGTCGGGAATACGCAGAACGAAGCGCTCATTGACGGTGACCTTCTGGGCGTAGCCACCCTGGGTGATGGTGCCGTCTACGTCCTTGGAATTGTAGGTGCCCACCGCCCCGTTCAGGCAGTTGTTCTCAAAGCCGGCGACGCACTGCTCGCATTCGCCGCAGGAGTTGACCAGGCAGCCAACGCCCACGCGGTCGCCCACCTTGAACTTGGTGACGGCAGAGCCAACAGCCTCAACAGTACCCGCGATCTCGTGGCCTACAGCCAGGGGGAAGTGGGCCTCGCCCCACTCGTTGTGGATGGTGTGAATGTCGGAGTGGCAGATGCCGGCTGCCTCGATTTTAATGACCACATCGTCTTCGCGGGGATCGCGGCGCTCGATTTCGGTGATCTTGAAGGGCTGGTCGGGGCCAAATTTTTGCAGGGCCTTGACGGTGATAGGCACGGGGGTCTCCTTGGGTGAAGTGTTCTTGTCACCTTTCACTCTACGCCTGCCTGCAGGCTGCGCTACCTACAGCCCGCCCGGTTCGCTCTCAGAGTGAGCGGTTGTGCCGTCGGTGCGCTCACGCCGGTCAGCGCGCATGCGCAGCCAGTAGGCGAGGGGGCCCACGATGGGGATAAAGAGGGTGAAGAGCAGCCACTTGAGCTTCTGCGTCTCACTCAGGTGGGGCTGGCGGTGCACGGTGAGCACGCAGAAGATGGCCAGACCCATCGCGAGAAAGAGCAGGGGGTAGAAGAACCAGCCGAAGAGGCTGAGCTGGGTTCCTGTCTGCTCGGCGGTGAGGACGCCCGCGGCAAGTGTGCGTGTAGGCGATAGAGCGAGGGTGGAAAAGTAATCGAGGGGCATAGTGTCCATGGTAGTGGGCAGAAGAAAGAGAAGGGACCAGATTCCTCCGATAGTCCTTGTACACAACACATACAATGCGGAGTAATCTGGTCCCTTTGCGGGGGCAGACTAGATTTTTAGCGCAAACGCGGTATCTAGCCTATGAAAGCCAACTCTTAGGCCTTGCGGCGGCGGTTAGCTACCAGGGCAGCGCCACCGGCAAACAGGGCCAGGGCACCAGCACCAGCAACCATGGCTGCGGTGAAACCGGTGTGGGCCAGTCGTCCGGAAGAGCTGCTACCTGAAGAGGTAGAGGTCTTGATGGCGCTGCCGTCCTCAGCCTTGTTGGTGTAGTTGGGGTCCTGCTCGCAGCCTACGCCGTCCTTATCGGCATCCAGGCCCTTGTGGAAGCCAGCCTCGTCGGACTTGATGGGGCGGCCCAAAGCGTCCCACACAGCGGCGCAGTTCTCGTACTCAAAAGCGGTAGCTGAAGGCTCGGGCGCTACGACGGTGCTGTCGGAGCTGGGAGCCACGGTGGACTCAGCGGTCGGCTCAGCAGAGGGAGCAACGGTGGGCTCTTCGCTAGGAGCTACGGTCGGCTCTTCAGAAGGAGCGGGAGTAGGTTCCTCAGAGGGGGCAGGGGTGGGTTCGGCAACCGCACCGGTGAAGTTGGCTGAGAGGCGGACGGTGGTGCCAGCAACGCCGGTCGCATCAGTCAGAACAACCTCGTGGGTGCCGTTGGTGATGCCCTTACCTGCCAGGTCAAGGGAAACTGCCGCGGTGCCGTCCTCAGCAACAGCAACGGTGCCAACCTCAATGCCACCCACGGTCACCTTCAGCTCGGTCAGGGCGGGTACGCCGTAGCTACGGACGTTCAGGTCAGACAGGGAGAAGGCCAGGGTGCCGTTGACATCGTAGCTCTCAGCCAGATCAGCAACGCGCACAGCCTGCTTGGCGAAGTTGGGGTCAACGGTGCCAGCATTCTTGAAGTATTCAACGAAGGCGTCCGAATCTACCAGGGCGGTGTCCTTGGCGTTAACGCCCTGGGAGAGGGTGCTGAAGTTGTCGCCGCCGCCCAGCAGGAAGCTGGGGATAGCGACGGTGTAGGTGTCTGCGTCCTCAACCTTCTTGCCGTTGACGTACACATCGAGCACATTGGAGCCGCGGCTTGCGTAGCCCTCAGCGTCGGGGGAGCCGGTGTAGGTGTAGGTGACGTTGGATGAGAAGCCCAGCTGCAGGTAGGGGCGGGTTGCCATCTCGCCTGCCGAGTTCTGCTGCCACTGCTCTTCAAGCACGGTCTTGAGCTGGGCGCCGGTGAGCTCGGTGGTCCAGAGGTTGTTGGCGAAGGGGGTCACGTTGACGATGTCCATGACGCGCACATTCTTGTTCACGGCCAGGCCCAGTGAGGTGCGCAGGCCGCCGGGCAGCTCATCGCGCAGACCGCCGGGGTTGACGATGCCGATATCGGCGGGGGTGCGGCCGGTGGAGTTAGCGGCAGCCAGGTACATATCCGCTACCAGGTGACCCATGGTGGACTCGTAGTTGCGCATGTCAAAGCCACCCTGGGTGTCCTTGGCGGAGTCAAAACCGGTGGTGATAGGGGCACTGACCTGGCCAGCTACCACAGAGCCCTGCTCGGTGGCGTAGGCGTTAGCCTCTGTGACGATAGTGTTTACGTTAGCCAGCACGGGGTCAGCAGCAATCTGCTCAGAGGTGGGTGCATCCAGACGCTTGACCAGCTCAGAGGAGTAGGCGGTGACGTTCTTCTCGGCATCCAGAGTCAGCACAACCTTGCCCAGGTTATCGCCGTAGTTGCCGGTCTGAATAACGGGGCGGGTCTTGCCTGCCTGGCCGGGAACTGCGCCATCAATGACGTATTCGGCGTGGGTGTGGCCGGTGAAAATAGCGTCCACGGCGGCGCTGGTCTGGTTGATAATCGCGTCAGCTTCGGGAGCTGAGGTATCTACACCCTCGTGGTACTCAGCGATAATCACGTCGGCTTCGCCGTTGCTTGCATCGCCGTCAGAGAGCTGGGCGGCGTACTTGTTCACAGCCTCGATGGGGTCTGTGAACTGTACGGACGCCAGCGCTGAGGGGTCAGTCAGCTGCGGGGTCTCGGTGGTGACAGCACCAATGACGGCCACGGTGGTGCCGTTAACCTCGGTGGTGTAGTAGGGCTCCAGGGCGGGGGTGCCATCAGCCTTGAGGACGTTGGCGCCCAGGTAGGTGAAAGAGGACGCGGGGATGATGCGGTTAACCAGGTCGTCCATACCGGCATCGAACTCGTGGTTGCCCACGGCGCTGGCAGAAAGACCCAGGGCGTTCAGGTAGTCCAGGGTGGGCTGGTCCTTCTGAACGCTGGAAACGTAGAGTGAGGCGCCCACGTTATCGCCAGCAGACAGCAGCAGGGAGCCATCGGTGGCAGCCGCGCGCTCGGTCTGGATGGTGTTGGCCAGGCCCATAGCGATGCTGGTGGAAATACGACCGTGGAAGTCGTTAATGTTCAGCAGGGTCAGGGTGGTGGTATCGGCTGCACCTGCACCCGGAACGGGGGCAACAACCAGGGCAACAACGGTTGCGCCACTTGCGGCCAGGCCAGCAAGACGGCGGGAGAGAGAAGAAGACATGCTAATCTTTCGCTCGGTGAATGATGTGTGTCATTCAACAGAATAGCCCGCTTCGTACCGCCCCGCCGCTGTTTTAGATGACGTTTCGGTGAATTAGAAAACTAGCGGGCGAGCTCATGGGCCAGGGCCTGCTCAAGTTCTGGCTCAAAGAAAACGTAACCGCTGGCCAGTAGCTTATCTGCGCTGGCGCGCTGGCTTGCTAGCGCCAGCTCCTGAACTCCTTCTTTCCCCAGAAGCAGAGCGGGTGCAGCAGCTGGGATGGGCAGGAGGACGGGGCGGCGCAGCACCCTACCCACCGTCTTTGCCAGGGCCTTCGCCGTTACCGGCGTGGGAGCCACCGCGTTCACCGGCCCCTCCAGCTTCTCGGTCAGCACCGCATGCACATAGATACCGGCAATGTCGTCCAGGCTGATCCAGCTCTGCACCTGCTCACCCGAACCAATCCAACCCCCGGTCCCGCTCAAAAAAGCCGGCAGCTGCAGGCGCAACATGCCACCCAGGGCAGACTGCACCAGGCCGGTGCGCACGTTAACTACTCGAAGTCCAGCCTCACGGGCAGGCTCACAGGCAGCCTCCCATGCCTGGCACACCTCCGCCAAGAAGCCACGCCCGGCACTATCTTCTTCAGTGAGCGCCTCATCACCCCGGTCAGTACCGTAAATCCCCACCGCCGAAGCGCAGACGAAAACCTGCGGGGCAGCGTCCGCACCCTTCTGCTGCACAAGCTCAGCCAGAGTTGTTGCCAGCAGGGTTGTGGACTCAACACGGGAATCAAGAATCTTCTGCTTATTCTCCTCGGTAAACCGCTGGTTGATGCTGGCCCCGCCCAGGTGAATCACGGCGTCCGCACCCTCAAAAGCGGCGGTATCAACCTCGCCAGCAGACGGATCCCAACGGAACTCGTGCTCAGCCTCGGGTGCGCGGCGCACCAGCGTGCGCACCCTATGCCCGCCCCCGGTCAGCAGGGCAACCACCTGGCGCCCCACCATGCCGGACGCCCCAGCCACCACGACCGTCTGGGGCTCACTTTCATAGCGCTGCTGAAAATCAAGATCGGCACCGATTCGGCGCTCGCGGGCGGCAAAGACTTTCTCTAGCTGCTTTTGAGCCGCTGCCCGGGCAAGCTGTTCAGCCGCAGCTCCTACTTTTTCCGCGGGTGCGGGCGGCGTGGGAAGCGCTGTGAAGGTAATGCTATCGCGCACCACCGTATCGCCCGGCGTCGACAGGAAATCGTGGGTGTGCTCCCAGGAAGAAAAGGGGCCGCGGACCATTTCGTCAGTGAAGGAATCGGCGGACGTCCGGGTATGGCGGGCCGCCCAGGGGAGGGTCAGCAGACCCGAGGTCAGCGGCAGTGCCACCCTGGTGCGAGCGGTACTTCCAGGCTCGTTCGGTTTGCCCTCTTCGATGACGGAGCCAGCCCAGTGAGGGGTTGCCCGAGTCAGGGCGCCGGGGCGCACAAACCAGGTGCGCACGGTGTCTTCGTCGTAGGGGTAAGCGGCGGTGTAGGTAAAGTCAGCCATGGCAACCTTCCTGAGATTAAAGGAATTTTAAGTAACCTTACCTTTTGGGTGTTGGGGCACAGCAGAAGGCACGCGCAAGGCGTAAAAACCTTTTTTAGAGAGCCAGAGTGGTCAGCTTCTCCTCCACCGCCTCAATCAGCTCAGCCAAAGTGGTGATGTAATACTTCTCAGCCAACGTCACCGCATTCTCACCCGGTAGACCCTCTGTAGCAAAAGACCCCAGGCCAAAACCCGCCCCCGCACCAAAGCTGCTGGGTGCAGGTGCCTGGCCGCCCGCGTCCTGACCAAAAGCGCCCACCCCAAAGGCGGACGCCGGGGCGCTCGCCGCCTCGCGTGTGAGGGTGTACCCGTAGGCGGTCGAATCGGCATAGCTGATATTGAGCACATACTCCACCTGCACGCCGTCCTCGGAGCGCTCCACCGACAGATCGGCATCATCAAGGAACTCACCGTCGAGCTCCAACCCACCGTTGTACTCCAGTGCCCACCCAAACTTACGGGCCAACGCAAAAGCGGTCTCTTTGATCTGGGTGTGCTGCGGATCGACGGCCATTGATACTCCTTGCTGGGGCGGATGTTTCGTATCTACTGTACTCGGAGTCAAAGAATGGGGTTAAAGAGAAGTGGAGACGAGCCCTTCCCAGGGGCTCGCCTCCACTTCGATGCACTGCCCACACCCCTGCGGGCAGCTATCAGAGACGATAAATTTGAAACACACTCATACTCTGAATCGCAGGTCTGTCAGCCCAAACTCTTCCAGACCTACTACACCAAGTATGACACCTCAACCTCTGCAAAACCTGAGATTCTGTAGGCATAAAAGGGGATAAAAACCAGGCAGGTGAGGGGCCTTGCCCCCTGTTTTGGGTCTGGCAAGGTGAAACAAAACCACCCCTCAATAGTGCAAATTTTATCTATCTGTAAAAAATTTCTAGACCTTCATGGCGTGTTGCCCTCCCTGTCACACGCTTGACCGGTGATAAAGAGGGCATGGTGGCACAAGCGCCCTATTTCACCTCGTCAAGGTCAGCAGACTCAGGCACTTTCACCCGGGTATCCATGTTCAGGGTATCGCCGCGGAAGAAGGGCTTGAACTCGTCGCGGCCCATCAACAGGGCCATCAGCCCAAAGCCGATCACAAAGGAGGCTACCGCCGTCACAAAGACGCCACTGGTGCCCAGCATCTGGGTGTAGCCGTACTCAGGGTCAGCCATGTTGTAGAGCGAAATGACGAGAATAGCGGTCATCATCAGACCACCGGTTGCCGGAATAACCAGGCGGAACACCACGTTGCGGGCACTAGTGAAAATATCGCCCCGGTAGTACTTGATGCAGGCGAAGGACGTCACCGCGTAGTACAGGGCCACAGCTACGCTGGCAGCCTCGATGGTATCGGCCAGCATGTTCTCGCTGATGTAGGTCATGCCCGCGTAGAAAAGAGCCGAGCACACACCCATATAAACGGTAGAGGTCTTAGGGGTCTTGAACTTGGGGTGCACATCGCCGAACTTAGCCGGGATCGACTTATAAATCGCCATAGCGAAAATGCCGCGGGACGAAGGCAGAATCGTGGTCTGGCAGGTTGCCAGGGCAGATACAGCTACCGCCAAAATGATGATCCAACCCCAGGAGCCCAGGGCGGCGTCCTTAAAGGGGGTGAAGACGTCGTCCGAATTATCGGGGTTAGCCAGGCCAATGCCGCCCGACCCAGCGCCCGCGTACATCAGGGCTACCACGGTCACGAAAACGTAGGTGACCACCAGAATAGAGCTGGACAGGACGGCCGCGCGGCCGGGAGTGCGGTGGGGGTCTTTGGTCTCTTCGGCGATAGCCAGGCAGGTATCCCAGCCCCAGTAGATGAAGATAGCAATCAGCACGGCCTGAATCATGCCGTCAAAGCTAGCCTCAAAGGGGTTAAACCAGCTGGACTCAAACTCAAAGCCCGTCACTGCACCCGATGCCAGGGAATTAAAGACGCCCAGGGCCAGCAAAACAATCGCCACGTATTGAATGCCCACCAGCAGCCACTGGGTCAGTGAACCGGCCTCAATATTGCGGTAGGAAATCCAGGTGGTCAGGGCAATCACCAGAACACCGGTTGCCACAATGACGTGCTTGTTGTGGGCCAGGTCGTCCTGCCCCAGCAGCAGCCAAAAATAGATCGCCGCAATCTGGGTCTGATTAGCCATAGCAATCACGCCCGCCTCGATAACGCCCCAGCCAGAAATCCAGCCGGTCTTCGGGCCAAAAGCCTTAGCGCCCCAGGTGAAGACCGTGCCCGAATCCGGCACCGCCTCGTTCAGCTCCTTATAAGAGAGCGCCGTCAGGAGCATAGGGATAAAGCCCAAAATCAGGGCTATCGGGGCTTGATAGCCCACGGCTATCACGATGAAGCCGATAGAGGCAGCCAGTGAGTACATGGGGGCGGTTGACGCTACCCCGATGACGGTTGAAGAAGCTAGCCCCAGGCGCCCTGCGGCGAGGCCTTTGTGGCGGAAGTCGTTGGTCATTGTCGCTAAAGATCATCCTCTGCGGTGGGCGTAAGAAGCCCGCCCCGGTGGCGGTTGAACAGCTTTCAGTATAGGGGTTTAAAACCAGGACGCCGCCGCGCACCATCCCTGCTGCGGGGCAGGGTGGCGGGCGGCGGCGTCCTAACGAAGTAGGTACCCGAAGGGTGAACTACTTGCCGCGGGCTATGCGCTTTTCAGCCTGCTCGCGGTCGTAGGCCTGCCAGTACTCGCGCTGGGTGAGCTCGTCGCTGCCGTCCCAGGCGTCCAGGTTCTTGATCTCGGGCAGGTCTGAGGCCTGGAAGACCGGTTCCAGGCCGGCCTTGCGCTGAGCCTCGTAGTTGCGCAGTACCTTCATGACCTGGGGCATGAGCAGGCATACCGCGGTCAGGTTGACGATGACCATGCCGCCGTTGAGTACATCGGCTAAAGTCCACAGCAAATCCAGTGAAGCGATAGCGCCGAAGAACACGAACAGAATCACAATGACGCGGAAGATGTTCATGGGCAGGTGCTTCTCTGTGACGAAGCGGATGTTGGACTCGCCGTAGTAGTAGTTACCGATGATGGATGAGAAGGCAAAGAGGGTAATCGCTACGGTCAGGAAGTGAACCGCCCAGGGGCCCAGGTGGGTTGAGAGAGCGGTCTGGGTGAGGGTGCTCGACATGTCTTTGTTGCCGTAGGGGATGTTGCCGGCTACCAGCACGATGAAGGCGGTGACGGAGCAGACCAGCATGGTGTCGAAGTAGACGCCCAGAGCCTGCACGAAGCCCTGCTTGGCGGGGTGGGAGACAGACGCGGTGGCACCGGCGTTGGGGGCGGTACCCATACCGGCCTCGTTGGAGAGCAGGCCGCGGCGCATGCCGTGAATGATAATCATGCCGACGCCGGTGCCGGTGACGAATTCCTTCAGGCCGAAAGCACCTGCGAAGATATCTGCCAGGATGCCGGGGACGGCACCCAGGTTCATGACGACGATAATCAGACCCAGAATCAGGTAGAGCACGGCCATGAAGGGAACCAGCACCTCGGTGACCGAGGAGATGGTACGGATGCCGCCGAAGATAATGAAGCCCGCAATGACAGCGATGACAATACCGAGGGTGACGCGGAATCCCATACCGTTGGTACCGCTGACATCAACACCAAAGGAGCCAGCTGCTGCGCCCACGATGGAGTTGGTCTGCACGGCTACAAAGACGAAGGCGTAGGTGATGACGATGAAGGCGACAAAGATGAGGCCCAACCAGCGGGCGCCCAGGCCGCGTTCCATGTAGTAGGCCGGGCCGCCGATGTAAGAGTCCTTACCAGGGCGCTTGTAGAGCTGGCCCAGCAGGGATTCTGCGAAGGCGGAGGCTGCACCAATGGAGGCAATAACCCACATCCAGAAAACGGCACCGGGGCCACCCAGGATGATAGCCATAGCAACGCCGACGATGTTGCCCACACCCACGCGGGAGGCTGCCGAAACTGTAAAGGCACGGAAGGCTGAGATGCTCTTCTTGCCGTTGTACTCGGTGCCTGCCGGGTCCTTGAGGGTGCGGAACATTTCACCGATCAGGCGGAACTGCACACCTCGCGTTGCAATGGTGATGCCCAGGCCTGTTGCTACCAGGACAAAAAGAAGAAAGTAGGCCCAGAGTGCATCTGAGATGCCAGTGATTATCTCGGTTGCTCCAGCGGTGGATTCGTTGATCCAGTTCACTGCCTTGAGCAGAGTATCCATGCGTGCTCCAAATCGTTATAAGGGCGGACCGGTCCGGGGTATGGGTGGGCGCGGTTGCACCTTGGTGGGGCGCCTTAGCTGCGGCACGGTGGGCAGCAAGGGCGGAGAATCACCGGCGCTAAGTTCGGTGAACACTAGGGGTAATTCTCACAGCTCGCTTGCGTTTGTGCAAAACAGGTACGGTGTGATGTTGCCGTTTCGTGCACCGCTTTAAACGGATAGGTACCATCTGACTCGGAAAAACCCAGCTGGTTGGTGGGTTTTTCTGAGTTAGATGGTACCTACCCTGTGAGATGGGGCGGACGCTAGGCGCCGGGGCGGGGTGCGTCCGTATTGTCGGTGAAGACGTCGGGGATGCCGTCCTCGTTCTCGTCGATGCTTTCCTTGAGTGCAATCTGCTTGTAGTGCTTGTTGCGAATCGACAGAATCGTTGCGCCTAAGACCGCTGCGATAACCGAGCCGATCATAATGCCGATCTTGGCGTCCTCGGTGTGCAGGGAGCCTGACTCGAAGGAGAGCTCGGCGACCAGCATAGAAACGGTGAAGCCGATACCGCCGGTGACGGCTAGGCCGATCACATCAATCCACTTGATATCGGAGTCTAGGTTCACGCCGCGGAATCGGGTGATGAGCCAGGTGGTGCCGGTAATGCCGACGGTCTTGCCCAGTACCAGGCCAACCATGATGCCGATAGCAACGGAGTCGGTAAGGGCGGTGCGCAGGCCGTCCCAGCCACCGACTGCTACACCGGCGGAGAAGAAGGCGAAGAGGGGTACGCAGATGCCGGTGGAGAGCGGACGCAGGCGGTGCTCCAGGGTCTCGGCCAGGGAGGCGTGAGCATCGGCTTGCTTGGCCTGGGCGGTCATGCGGACGGGGACGCAGAAGCCCAGAATGACGCCTGCAATGGTGGCGTGAATGCCTGACTCTAGGAAGAGAGCCCAGGTGATGAGCCCCAGGGGTAGCAAGATGACCCAGGCCGCCCACTTTTTCTCGTGGAAGAACTTCTCATGCTTGTGAGTCAGCCAGAAATATAGCCCGATGGGAATGATGGAGATAATCAGGTACCAGGCGTGGAAGTTGCTGGTGTAGAAGAGGGCGATAATGACGATGGCAATCAGGTCATCGACCACAGCCAGGGTCAGTAGGAAGGTGCGCAGGGCTGCGGGCAGGAAGGTACCCACACCGGCCAGGACGGCCACCGCGAAAGCGATATCGGTGGCAGCGGGAATAGCCCAGCCGTGCACAGCGGTCTCATTGCCGTGGTTGATGGCGAAATAGATGATAGCCGGCGTCATGGCGCCGCCGAAGGCCGCCGCGATGGGGACGACGGCTTTACCCGGGTCGCGCAGGTCGCCCACCACGAACTCTTTTTTGAGTTCTAGGCCGGTGAGGAAGAAGAAGACCGTGAGCAGGCCGTCAGCGGCCCACAGGTGCACGTTCATCATCAGGTGGCTGAAGCCTGGAATGCTCAAGCCCAGCTCGGTATCGCGCACACTCTCGTAGAAATGTGCTGCCTGGGAGTTAGCCAGAATAACGGCGAGCACGGTGGCGGCGAGCAGAATAAAACCACCCACCGATTCCTTGCGCATAATCTCTGAGACGCGGCTGGTCTCGGCGTACGATCCGCGGGAAAAGAGCGGGTCCTTGTGAGGCGCTTCAGTCATGCCTCTCCTTAGGTCAGGTGTATCTTCGCTTGCTTCAGGTTCCATTATGCTCCTTTAGCCCAGCTAATGCCGGAATCTGAGATGCAGAACTGCACCCCGGCGTCCGCCCCGTTTGAAAAGCCTCCGCGCACCTGCCCCGCACACAAGGGGACCGCACAACCCAAAAGGGACCGCATACTATGCGGTCCCTTTGAGGAAATAAGGTCCCCTTGAGGTAGTGGGGAACGGACGCTAGGCGCCGGGGCGGGGTGCGTCCGTATTGTCGGTGAAGACGTCGGGGATGCCGTCCTGGTTTTCGTCCACAGTCTCCTTGAGCGCAACCTGCTTGTAGTGCTTGTTGCGGATCGACAGGATGATGGCACCGAGCAGGGCGGCGGTGACCGAGGCGGTCAGAATCGCGACCTTAGCGGCGTCGTTGTAGTCGGAGCCCAGGCCGAAGGAGAGCTCGGCAATTAGCAGGGAGACGGTGAAGCCGATACCGGCCAGGGTTGCCACACCAATAACGTCAATCCACTTGATATCGGGGTCCAGGTTGGCATGGCGCAGGCGGGTGACCAGCCAGGTGGAAGCAGTAATACCAATCATCTTGCCGAAAATCAGGGCCAGAATGATGCCGTAAGCAATAGGCTCGGTGACCGCGTCAATGAAGCCCTGGAAGCCGCCGATAGCGACGCCCGCTGAGAAGAAGGCGAAGACGGGGACGCAGAAACCTGCGGAGAAGGGGCGCACGCGGTGCTCCATGACCTCGGCCAGGCCGTGGTGGGCGTCCGCTGCTTCGGTGCGCTTGTTCTTGCGCACGGGAATCATGAAGGCCAGAATGACGCCCGCGATGGTGGCGTGAATACCCGAGTTCAGGAAGAGTACCCAGACCACAAAACCGATGGGCAGCAGGATAAACCAGGACGCGGCCGGGGATAGGTGGAAGAGCTTCTCACCCTTGCGCGCTACCAGGGCGTAGAGGGCAATGGGAATGATCGAGAGGGCAAGGAAACCGATCTTCAGGTCTGAGGTGTAGAAGAGGGCGATGATGGTGATGGCGATCAGGTCATCGACCACGGCCAGGGTGAGCAGGAAGGTACGCAGGGCAGAGGGCAGGTGGGATCCAATGACGGCGAGGACGGCCACCGCGAAGGCGATGTCGGTTGCTGCGGGAATAGCCCAGCCCCCGAGGGCCTCAGAGCTGCTGTTGAGGTTGACCAGTGCGTAGATGATGGCGGGCAGGGCAACGCCACCTGCTGCTGCCACGATGGGCACCAGAGCCTTACCGGGGTTGCGCAGGTCGCCCTCGACGAATTCTTTTTTGAGTTCCAGGCCGACGAGGAAGAAGAAGACCGCTAGCAGGCCGTCGGCTGCCCAGTGACCGATGGAGAGTTTAAGGTGCAGGCCCCAGAAGTCTGCGCCCAGGTAGGTGTCGCGCAGGCCGAAGTAGTGCTCGGCGGCCGCTGAGTTAGCAAAGATGAGGGCGAGGACGGTGGCAACCAGCAGGATGATGCCGCCGGTGGATTCCTTGGAGAGGATCTCTGAAATGCGCTGGGATTCCTTGTAGGAGCCGCGCGATAGGACGGTGTTTTCTGATGACATAAACGCTCTTTGAGGTCGATGAGTAACGATAAACCGCCTACTCACCGGCCGCTTCTGAAGGGTTACCGGGGCGGACGCCTGTAGCGCCGCGGGTGCCTGCCTTCAGGTGGGGCGGTGGTGAGTTGGGCGGGCCGACCAGTCTTCCCGGCACACCTTAGTAATCTAGCTTATCAAATGCGAGGTGAGGAGGGGAATTAGATAACGGGAACAAGTTTTGGGAGCGAGCCATGCTAGCAAGAGGACGGCTTGAGGGGTACCTACCGAGACCTGGAGGCAAAAACTAGCCCTAAATAATCGATATTTTTCGCAAAACGCGCCAACACGGGTGCACCAGAAGCAGAAACCCTTTCGAAAGAAACTTAGACTAGGTATAGACAACCCCCAGTCCTCCCCATTGCACCGACCAGAGGAACCATGAGCGAAGAAACCCCCGCAGCCGCTACCGATGCCACCCGCTGGCTGACTGAAGAAGAGCGCGAAGGCTGGCTCTTTATCTCCTCCATCATGTTTAACCTGCCCGGCCAACTTGAAAGCCAGTTGCAGAAGGATTCGGGCCTCAGCTTCGTTGAGTACATGGTGCTCGCTATGCTCTCAGAATCTCCCCAGCACAAACTCACCATGACCGACCTGGCTCGGCAGACCAACACCCTGCTGCCTCGACTGTCACGGGTGGTAACCCGCCTGGAGAAAGATAACTTTGTTGAGCGCAGCACCTGGGAAAAAGACCGCCGTGTCTCCATCTGCCACCTGCTGCCCGGTGGTCTGGCTAAGGTGCAGGAGGCTGCCCCCGGCCACGTCGAGGCTGTTCGCCGCATTATCTTTGATCAGCTTAATGCCCGCCAGGTGAAGTCCCTCGCCAAAATCGGTGAATCAGTCCTGGGGGACAAGCCCAGCACGGTCATTAACGTCTCGAATGTAGCCTCTCTCGACTAGGCGATTTAAACCTCTGGTGGTGGTTCCCGCTATGTCTATGCACAGTTCTTATCCACAGCTTTAAATCTGGATTATCTATAAAAAGGTGCCCCGGTCAGCCTGTTTAGGCGGCCGGGGCACCTTTTATCCCCACCTGTGGATAAGTCTGTGAACAATATCCACTTAAAAGGTGGAAAAACCGCCAGCCCTGTGGGTAAAAACGCTCAAAAGTGCGCTCATCACCGAGTTGAAGTGCCTAAAAAGTATGTTTTCCACAGTGCTTATCCACACCCGTGGATAAGTGACACCGGTGTGATTTTCGAACAACACCGGTGTATTTTCGAAAGGCTACGCCCCTGCTTGCCCTATCCTCTGCACTATTTTCTCGAACATCTTCGAAACTCCCAGCCGTGTAATTCGAATATCCCCAGTTTTATCCCCACCTGTGGATAACTTTCCCCGCTCTTAAGTGGAAAACTGTGGAGAACCTACCCCGGGCGTCCGCCTGCCCCCTTTCAGCCGTTTTGCCCAGGGCTAAACAAGGGGACTTATCAAGTAACCTCCCGTGACCCCGCGCGCTCCAGTGTGTAGAGTTAAACCCAGAAAGACCCAAAGAAGGGCCTTCAACGAAAGGAATGACCATGTCAGAAAAGTACGTTCTGCCTGAACTCGACTACGACTACGCAGCCCTCGAGCCCCACATCTCAGCCCGCATCATGGAGCTGCACCACTCCAAGCACCACGCCACCTACGTCGGCGGCGCTAACACCGCTCTTGAGAAGATGGAAGAAGCCCGCGAAAAGGGCGACTTCGCCAACATCGGCAAGCTCTCCAAGGACCTCGCCTTCAACCTGGGCGGCCACACCAACCACTCCATCTTCTGGAAGAACCTCTCACCCGAGGGCGGCGACAAGCCCGTCGGTGAACTGGCAGCAGCAATCGACAACGACTTCGGCTCCTTCGACGGCTTCCGCGCCCACTTCGAGAACGTAGCCCTCACCATCCAGGGCTCAGGCTGGGCTATTCTGGCCTGGGACACTGTCGGCAAGCGCCTCGTCATCGAGCAGCTCTACGATCAGCAGGGCAACATCTCCGTCGCCCTGATTCCCGTCCTGCAGCTCGACATGTGGGAGCACGCCTTCTACCTCGACTACCAGAACGTCAAGGGCGACTACGTCAAGGCCTTCTGGAACATCGTCAACTGGGAAGACGTCGCAGCCCGCTTCGACCGCGCCGTCTCCCAGACCAAGGGCCTCATCATTCCCGAGGCCTAAACCCCTCGCACCCCGTGTGCAGGTAAAAAGCCGGTGCCGGCGTCCGCTCCAATGAGAGAAGGACGCCGGCACCCGGCTTTTAAGGGCCGCACCGGCCCCGTAATACTGGCAGCTCAAGCGCTGGGGCACCTAGTATGGTGAGCAACACAAAGGAGTAGACCCATGCGCCCTGCCCGCATTTTCACACCTGCCGCCCTGGCCGCTGGCATGCTCACCCTTACCGGCTGCGGCCTCTTCGGCAGTGACGCCGAACCGGTCAGCACCGCCACCCCCAGCGCGACAGATGAAACTTCGGTAGCCCGCGTCCTGCGCGTGATCGACGCCGACACCCTCAGCATAGAGCGCGACGGCACCACCATCACCGTGGACCTACTTGGCCTCGTCACCCCGCAGGCTAAACACGAAAACGAAGACATGCGCTGCCTGGCCCCCGAAGCCGCTGACTACCTGGCCAAGCTCGTTCCCATCGGCTCACCCGTCACCCTCACCTACGACGAGGCCCTCGGGATGGGCGAAACCAGCCAGCCCGACCCGTCCGTAAGCCCCACCATCACCGTCAAAGCCGCAGTCACCCTCCCCGACGGGCGCATGCTCAATACCGAAATGGCCCGGGCAGGGTTCGGCGTGGCTATTCCCGAAGGTGGCTCTACCCTTTACGACACCATCAGTGCAGCCCAAGACCAGGCCGACCAGCAGCAGGCAGGTATCTACAGCCGAACCATTGACTGCACCCTCCCTGCCCGTCTCAATTCAACCCTCACCAGTATAAATAACGCTCAGGGAATGGATCTCAAGGAGCCCCTAGAAGCCGCCGACTCTCTCACCCGCCGCCTAGAAGAATACGAAACTGCTAGCGACCTACCCCTGCTCTCAACCGTCGCCCAAACCCAGTCCGTCAAAACCCTGCGCGACGCCCTCGTCCGCGCCCGCGACAGCAAACGCATCGTCTACAACCTGGCAGAAGAAGCCGAACGAGAAAGACTAGAACGCGAAAAAGCAGAAAAGGACGCTAAGGGCGAACCCCCGGCCGAAGCTAGCCAGCCGCCAGCTCCCGAACCCACCTCAGCCAACCCGGACAACACCCACCCGGGCGATACACCCCACCCCGAAGACCCGGAAAGCTCCACTTCAGCCCCCTAAATTCACCCACCAAACCAAACACAAGGACGCCGCCCCTCACCCTCCTGCCTACAGGCACAGAGGGTGAGGGGCGGCGTCCGCTACGTTCAAGCGTTGTCTAGGAACCCGGGCGTACCGGAGTAGCCTCGGCCTCAGCCTTCTTCTGCTGATTCACGCTAGTACCGTTTTCAGGGTAGAAATCATCGCCCAGGAGCGAGCGAAGTTCATTCAGCTGTGTGTTTACAGCATCTAGGGTCACAATTGACCCCACCCACTGAGCAGGGGCTTTAGTCTGGTCTTCTAAATCCCTGTAGAGGGCAGAGGCATTTTGGTAGATGGTCTGGCGTTCAGCTTCACGTTGCCTCTGTTCTACCGGTGCTTCGGCTGACGTGTCTACTTCCCAGCTTTTAGCATCTTCTACAGCTGTTTTTTGTGCTTGAATTTGTGCGGGAATCGTGCACTCAATGTCTTTGGAGTATAGGCCGATACCTTCGTTGGCGGCGTCCTGCTGGGCCTGAGAGATCTCGCCGTAGAATTCATCTGTGGCGGCAGTAAAAGTAGTCGCTACCATGCCGGCACGCGCCATATCACGGTTGATAAAAGCATCACCCGCATACACCGCAGCCTCAACATAGCCGGTTGCACCGCGCTGGGACTCATCAAAATTCAGAGTCACCTGGCTACCCTCGGGCAGCTTCTCCGAAAGAAGAGCCTTGGACTCATCGATGAGACAAGTGCTTGATAAAGCAACGCCATTGCTCGAAGGAGCCGCGGTGTTGATTAACCGAACTTCTTTCTCAACTCCATCGATATTGGCGGTAAATGTGTTAGCGGACTCCACGGAAACTACAGTGGCGGTCATGCCATCGGTGTATGTAATGGTGGGGTTCGCTTCAGGGGTTGCTTCTGTGGATGAGCCGCATGCAGATAAAGCGAGCACAGTGACTGCTACTAAGGGCGCTAGGCGCTTCATAAATTTTATTTCCCCTGTTCGGCATGATAGGCGGCCTCGCGGTACATGCCCAGAGGGCCCTGGTCCGCAAAGGCGCGCGAGTGGTTGTAGCGGTAAAGGCGCGGCGGGCGGTGGCGGGTGCCCTCAACACGCTTACCTGTATCAATAATAGACTTGGACGCCGCAATCTGGCGGCGGAAGTTTGCCGGGTCAAGTGCCCGACCCAAAATCGCCTCGTAGACCTCACGCAGCTGGGCGAGCGTGAACTCCTCACCCAAGAAGGAGTGGGCGATACGGGAGTACTCCACCTTATTCTGCAGGCGGTAGAGGGCGTACTCAACGATTTCGTTGTGGTCAAAGGCCAGGATAGGGAGCTCGTCGATGGGGAACCAGCGGATATTCTCGTGCACGCGGGTACGGTTCACCTCGGTTTGGGGGATCGACGCCCAGTAAATCACCGACACCACCCGCTCATGCTTATCTTCCTCAGCAGGAACAGGCAGAGAGCCACCCTCACGCATAATCTTGTAATCCGGGGTGCGGTGCACATCGCCAAAAGCATAGAGCTGCTCAAGATACCCCGGCACCAGGCCGGTCGCCCGCTGAAGGGTATAACCAGCTGCCTCTTCAAGCGACATATCGGGCTGGAGAGGGCCACCCGGCAGAGCCCACTGGCCCTTATAGGGCTCACGCAAGCGACGCACCAGCGGCAGCCACAGCGAATGGTGAGACTCGCCCTCCTTGCGGCGCAGAGCCAAAATCACGGTAGAAACAGCAAGCGAAACCGACGTATGGTCAGCATCAAGATGCTCATCGTGGTGGGCCTGGGCGGCATTCGGCAAAGTCATATGGCTCCCCGGTCGTAGGCAGTAAAAATCAGGACGCCCCACGGCGACCTCTACACCCATTCTAGTCAATCGGTCAAGAGATAACCCCAGCCCAACACCCCGGGTGCAAGCCCGGGGACAAAAACAAGGACGCCAGCAGGCAGCTACCTGCCCACCGGCGTCCGGGTGCGGAGCAAGCTACGAAATTTTCCAGCCTCGCAAGCTCGGCTGATTCGGCTAATGCCTGCGGCTCCGCAGGCTCCGCCGATTCGCCAGAATTGCTATTTCGCTTCGCGGAAATTCTGGCTCATCCCTTCGGTCGAGCTGAAAATTTCTTCGCAAGCTACGAAATTTTCAGCTCTCCCATCTCATCCCAGTCGTTGCCGTCGATCGTGCGAGAAATAATCTTGGGAGTTTCGGTCAGCCAAGGCTTCATGGCCTCCAGCCCCTTAGCAAAGTGGTCTGACTCCACGTGAGCTGCCGCGGCGTCGTCCTCAAAAGCCTCAACCAGAACAACCTCGTTAGGGTCCTCAACGCTCAGTGACCACTCGAACCACTTATTGCCCGGCTCAGCGCGGGTAGCCTCGGTGAACTCGCGGGTAGCAGCCAAAAAGCCCTCGCGGTCGCCGTCCTTAACCTGGTATTTCACAACAATGAAAATCACGGGTGTTCCTTCACTCGATTGATAACAGTTCACTTACTATCTTTCCGAGGTAAAGAAGCAAAAGCAAGGCAGAGACCAACTTCCTGTAACGAAGATGCCCTTCGAAAAGTGCACATGCCTGTCACTTTTTAACGGGAAGTTGCACTTTTCAGGGGGAAGCGGCCGTGAAGTACCCGACTGACCGCCCAGCAGAGCAGGAACCCGGCAATCATGGTCAGCACGATGACGCCGCCGGTGGGCAGGTTAAAGGCCCAGGACAGGTAGAGGCCCACGGTGGACGTCACCGCCCCGAAGGCCGGTGCAAAGACCATCATGCGCCCCAGGGTAGAGCAGAGTAGACGGGCGCTCGCTGCCGGAACCACCAGCAGGGCCAGCACCAGCACATTGCCCAGGGTTTGAAGGGAGATCACAACAGACACGGTAACCACCACGTAGAGCAAAATATCCAGGGCTAGCACCGGCAGACCCGCAGCTTTGGCGCTCTCCTTATCGAGTGATACCGCCACAATCTCTTTATGGAAGAGCCCCAACACAAGCGCCAGCACAGCAGCAATGGCCGCTGCCTGGGCGACGTCCGCCCCCGAAATACCCACGATGGAACCGAACAAAAAGTCCTGCACCGACCCCGAGTACCCTGGGGCCAGGGAAATGATGGTGATACCCAGGGCGAAAGACCCGGCAAAGAAAATACCGATGACCGAGTCCTCTTTGAGCTTCTGGTTCTGGCTAAAAATCGCCACCAGAATAGCGGTGATGACGCCTGCCACCAGGCCACCCACTACCAGCGACCCGCCCACCACAAAGGCTACCGCTAGGCCTGGGAAGACCGAGTGGGCAACAGCATCGCCGATGAAGACCATGCCACGCATGACCACATGGCAGCCCACGAGCCCGGTAATCAGGGAGGCAAGGACGACCGCCGCCAGCGCTCGCGCCAGGAAAGCCAGGTTGGGGTTGAAAAGGTCTTGGATAAATTCGTAGGGAGTAATCATAGGGCTCTCTCACACCCTTCGTGCTGGCCGTGCAGGAAGGCGTAGAGTTCTTCGATGCTGTGCTGCTGGGCGGGGGCGTCCACGGCGAGGTGGCCGCGCACCCCGACGATGCGGGTGCACCAGGTGCGGGCGGCGATCATGTCGTGGGTGGACATCAGAATGGTCATCCCCTCGGCGGTTAGTGCCCGGTAGAGGCGGTTGAGGGAGTCCTGGGTGGGGGCGTCCACGCCGGTGAAGGGTTCGTCGAGAAGCAGGAGCTTGGGTGCGGACGCCAGGGCGCGGGCTAGCAGGACCCGCTGCTTTTGCCCGCCGGAGAGTTCGCCCACGGGGCGGTCTTTGAGGTCGGTCAGCTCTGCCTTGTCGAGGGCGGAGTAGACCGCCTGCCAGTCGGCGCGGCGGGGTCGGCGGAACCAGCCGATGGTGCGGGTGCGCCCGCTCATGACGGCGTTTTCAACGGTGATAGGGAAGTCCCACTGGAAGAGGTGCTTTTGAGGTACGTAGCCAATGTGGGCGCGGGCTTTGAGGGGCGGCTCGCCGAGAATATTGATACGCCCTTTACTGGTAGGTACAAGCCCGAGCAGGGAGCGCAACAGGGTGGTTTTGCCTGCGCCGTTTGCCCCGATCAGCCCGACGAATTCGCCGGGGTGCAGGGTTAGGTTGAGGCCGGTGAGGACGGGCCGCCCCGGGTAGCCTGCGTGCAGGTCGGTGATGGTGACGGTGGGGGCGGACGCCGCTGCGCCGGTTTCTCGCACGGGGGCAGGAGAGGCGGTGGTCATGCGCGGCCCCCGGTGGACTGCTCGAAGGCTTCAGCCTTAGCGGCTGCGGAGCGACGGGCTAGGAGAACACCACCGACGGTGAGGGCCAGAAGTAGCGCGCCACCACCGGCCATGAGGCCAATCGGTAGGGTTGAGTCGCTGTTCTCTGCTTCACTGCTGGTGCTTGAATCGCCAGCTGCCGCAGCGGTGGAGGTTGCCTCGGTCGCCTGGGCGCTCGCGTCCTGGTCTTCCCCCTGGCTCTCGCCCCCTGCGCTGCCCTCGTTAACTGCACCGAGGGCGTCCGCCTCGGCAAAGACCTGCTCGTTACTCACGGTCGAGCCGACGGCGAAGAGCAGGCGGGCGGTGTCGCTGACGACGGTGCCGTCGGCCAGTTCAGCGTGGGCGCGCACGGTCAGGTAGTAGGCGCCGGGGGCGGTGAAGACCCAGTTGGCGTGGGTGTGTACGTTGGGCTCAACGAAGATGTCCTGGGGGTCGGTGCTGTCGGAGGTCCACAGCACTTCCGGCGCCCCAAAGGTGCCGTTTTCCAGGTACATGGAGAAGCCGCCGGGGCCCTCTACCCCTTCAAGGGTGAAGGTGACACCGCGGCCCAGCCGCTCCACCACCTGGGGGTTCTGGGTGTTCCAGCCGGGCCAGACCACACCGGCCAGCTCGGTCTGAGGGATCACATAGACCTGTTCACCGGCGGCTGCCTGCACAAAGGAGTAGCGAGGGTCATCGGGCACGGGCATCATAGCGGTGTCGTTACCGCGCAGCACCACATCGGCGGGGTCGCGCCAGACCGGCTCGGCAGTCGAATCGTCGCGGAACATAAGCTCCCAGGAACCCTCAACGAAGGCCGGGCCCATATCCACGTGCCCGGCGGCAATCTCATGCTGGCCGGTTACTACCGGCTCGTCAGGGGAGAGGGTCTGTTCCAGGGCGCGCTCCTCGGCGCTCTTGTTCTCTTCGGCCGCGTAGGCTGCGGGGGCCAGCGCGGACGCCGGCGCCAGCAGGGCTGCCAGGGCCAGGGCGGTAGTGAATCGGGGAGAGATTTTCATGGAAATCCTTGGGTTAGGTGGAACAGTCGGTAATCGTCTGCGCGTTAGCCAGCATCATCTGGGAGTAGGTGGGGGCGGCTGAGTCGAGGGAGTCGGAGTAGAGCTCGCAGACCCGCACCCCGGCCTCCTGGCCTACCTGCTGGAGCACCGGCGTCCTGTTCATCGACCCGCGCTCGGTGTAGAGGGCGGGCACGGCCAGGTCGTCGATGGTGCGGCGCAGGCGCTCGCGCTGCTGGATGCTGGGTTCTACGCCCGCGCCGGGGGAGACGTAGCTGGCGACGGTGAGCCCGTAGGCTGAGGCCAGGTAGCGGTAACCGTCGTGGGTGGTGACCAGGTTCTTAGCAGCGTCGGGGAGATGGCCGTAGATGCGGTGGAGTTCCCGGTCGGTGTCTGCCAGTTCGGTGAGCAGGGCTTCGGTGTTGGCCCGGTAGGTGGCGGCCCCGGCGGGGTCGGCGGCGGTGAGGGTGTCGCGTATGAGCTGGGCTGCGGCCATGGCGTTGGGTACCGAGTGCCAGATGTGGGGGTCGATTTCGCCGTGGACGTGCTTGCCCAGCACCGCCTGGGCCAGCAGGTAGACCTGGTCACCGGGTTTACCGAGGAAGCGGTACTGGGGCCCGGCGGGGAGTTCCTGCAGGGTGCGGGAGGGTACCGCAATGACGGTGGTGGCGGGGTCGTGTTCGGTGACCTGCCCGTCGGAGTCGGTGCGAATCACCAGGCGGCCGGTGTCGAGCTGGGCGGTGAGGTCGGCATGCCCGGCATCGAGGACGGTGACGGGCTGGCCGGTGGCCTCCTGTAGGGCGCGTGCCTGGGCGTCGGGGGAGACGCCGACGGCAAAGTGCACGGTGGTTGGGCGGACGTCGGTGAGGCCGTCCAGGGCCGCGCCGTCAGCGTCGCGGCCCTGGGCTTCAAGCTCCAGGGAGTATATACCCGGTTGAGTATATGCCCATGAAAGATGGGTATGGGCCTGAAGGGGGAGGGCGGTTTCCCCCAGGTTTCCCGCCTGTGTGCCGCCGTCCGCACCGGAGTCCGCTACCTTCTCAACTGACCCGAAGGTGCCGGTAATAAAGGCGGCGAGCTGGCCCGGCCCGCTGGCAGCAGTGGCCCTGAATGTGACCGAGGCGTCGCGGGCCAGGTCGGCATCGCGCGGGGCGCCAGAGGTGCGCAGGCCCAGCCAGATGGAGTCGAGGGAGGCGTCCTCAACAATCGGAATCAGGCTGCCCCCGTAGCTCTCAATTTCTTCGGCAACCGCCACCGAGAGCGCCCCCTCGGGCAGGTTGGCGTCGACCGTGCGCACCAGCTTCTGCTGCTCCAACAGCAGGCCGTTGGTGAAGGCTACATCGGCGTAGGCTACGTCGCGAATATCGCGCAGGGAGGGCTCGTAGGTGTGGGGGTCAGCCCCGGCGGGAACCAGCGAGGTCACCTGGGCCCTGTCCCCGGCAACAGCCGAGGCCAGGTCGGCCAAAATGGGGGTAGAAGCTACCACCTGCAAGCCCTCTTGGTCCCGGGCCCCTGCGCCGCTACAGCCGGTGAGAGCCAGCAGAGCGGTGAGCAGGAGCGGGAGGCAGCTGCCGAGGCGGTTAAGCTGCACGGCGGGCAGAACGGTGGCGGGTAAAGAGCAGGACGCCCGCCCCGGCCAGCAGGGCCAGGGTACCGGCTGCAACGAGGGCGCCAGTAGAAGAGGTGCCGGTGTAGGCCAGCTCGCCCCGGGCGGAGGCCTGCTGGGCCTTGGCGAGCTCATCCTCGCTCAGGGTGCAGTCACGCCCGTCGGCGGTCTTGCCCACGATGCGTACCTGGGAACCATCAGGGCGGGTGACCAGGCCAGTGGCGCTATCAACCGAGCCTTGCCCATCGCCTGCGGGGGCCTGGGTGCTAGAGCTGCTACCGGCGTCCTGCTTCTGGGTCTGCTGTTGGGCCTGGGCCATATCGCCCACCTCAAAATTCAAAGTGCCGCTAGCTGTTGCCTGCCCGCCGCTCTTGAGCGGCACCGTCCAGGTGAGGGTTGCGGAGTAAGCACCGGGGGCCGTGAAGACCCAGTTGGCGTGCTGGTGAGTATTGAGCGGTACCGAGAAGGAGTCGCCCACCCCGTTAAAGACGGTGGTTCCGGCGGATCCAAAGTTGCCAGAGAGGAAGACCGACAGCTTGCCTGGCCCCTGTAGGTCGGTCAGGGTGAGGGTTGCTGGACCGGAAGCCTGGGCAACGAGCTCGGGGTTCTGGGTGTTCCAGCCGACCCAGGGAACGGTGGCCTGCTGGGTTGCCCCAATCAGGTAGACCTCGGCACCTGCCGGGGCGATATGGCCCATGCCGCCGGGCATGGTGGTCTTGGCGCCGTCACCCAGCACAAAGGTCAGGGCGCCGGGCTGCTTCCAGGTGGCGGGGGAGGTGCGGTCGTCCTTGACCTGGGCCGAGAGATTGCCGCCGCTCAGCACCGCCCCGAAGTCGAAGTGGCCGCTGGTGGCTTTGCTGGTGCTTGTATTGACGGCCTTTTGGATGGTGAAGGCGGGCTTGTCCAGGGTGCGCGCGGACGCCCGGTTAGCCGTACCTGCCTCACCCTGCTGAGCCTGCTCGGCAGGTTTGACCAGTTCCTCGGTGACCAGGCACTGCTGGGGCGCGGCGCCCCCGCTACCGCCTGCCGCTGAGTGCTGCTGGGCGGGGTGCTGCTGAGCTGGATTCTGGGCGGTCGGTGCTCGGTGAACCTGGTTGCTGCTTCCCGCCGCCGGGGCTGCATGCTGCTGGCTGGTCTGGGTGCTGGCGCTTTCCTGGCTACCGCCGGGGGCCGGTGCCGGGTTGAAGGGAGCGTAGCTTGGTGCTGCCGGTGCGGACGCCGGTGCTTCGGTTGTCTCTACCGGTGCGGGTGCGCTGGGTTTGGGGCTAGTAGATGAAGGTGTCTCGGGTGCCGTGCTGGGGGAGGGGGTGGCGGTCGGCTGGGTTGCCTCGGTTGGGCCGCCCAGTTCGGCGGGGAGCTGCCCCACCACAAAGGTGTAGGTCTGCTCGGTGCTGACGGGGGTGCCGTCCGCCCGGGTGGCGCTGGCGCGGAAGGTGAGCTCGTAGGTGCCGGTGGCGGTGAAGGCCCAGTTGGCGTGCACGTGGGAACCAACCGGCTGCTGCAGGGCGGGCAGCTTCTCGCGGGAGCTAAAGACCCGCTCGGTGCCAAAGGGGGAGGACTGGAAGACCTCGACCGCACCACCCTCGGGGGCCTTGGTTTTTACGAGTTCTAGAGTCAGTTTGTCGCCGGCTAGCTCACCGGGGCGGATCCCCTCGGTGTTCCAGCCGGGCCAGAGCACTCCGGCTACCTGGGTCTGGGGTGCCAGCCAGATGGTTGACCCCTCGGCACCCAAAAAATCGAACCCTGCGGGTACGCTGACCCTGGTGTCAGCGCGGTCTTGCAGGTTGAAGATTGTTTGGGTGGGGTCAAGGCGGGTGCGGGGGGCGCCTGGTAAGTCGGCATAGGTGAAGAGGTCTAGCTGTCCGTCGGCTAGAGTCATGGCCAGGGCGTCGGTGTGCTCGACGGTGAGGACGGTGCGCGCCGCGGCTTCTTCGCTTGCGGTGGAGGTTGCCTGGCTGGCGGTAGGGGTAGGACGCTCCTGCTCGGCTACTGCGGGTGAGGCTGCTAGGGGGCCTGCAAGCAGGGCCACGGAAAGGGCTGCGACCGAGAGGGCGCGGGGGAACTGGTGCATGGTGTGCTTTCTAGCTGTGTGTTGTTTGGCTTTTCTCGACACATAGAATATCGTTAATGATAATCATTCTCAACTTATGGGTGAGCTTCTCGCCACCCACCCCGCACACACTAGAAAGACCGCAATGCAGACCCAAGCACCCGCGTCCTCCCCCTCACTGCGCCCAGTTGCCCGCCGGCGTCCTTACCGTGCCCTAACCCTCTCAGCCCTGGCCATCGCCACCCTAGTGGGCTCGTCCCTACCCGCCGCCGCAGGCCCCGACGACGGCAAAATCGTAGGCACCCAGGCCCATATCGACGCCCCGCAAACCGTCTGGGAAAACAACGGCTTTAGCCTCTACGGCAAGATGCCCCACGGCGACAAAAATGACGCCCTCGTGCCCTTTGACCAGTCGGTTCTCTGGCTAGGCAAGGGTTACTCCGCCCGCGCTGAAGCCAAAAACCAGTACATCTTCACCGTGCCCGATTCGCCCAATGCTAGCTTCCTGGGCAGGCCCGGCGACAAGCTCTACATGGCCCCCTCCCTGCCCTACGGCAACCACAACCCGGCCTGGATTGGCTTCGGGGCAGACACCAACATCCCCGTTGAAAACTTCCGCGACGGCACCTTTACCCTCGACCTGCTGAACGTCAACGGCCCCGGCGTCATGGAAATGTTCACCTACCGCTCCAACTACTTCCCCAACGACGTGCGCCGCATGCTCAGCTCCACCGACCCCGACTTCCAGTCGGCCGTGCTCACCCCCGGCGCCCACACCCACAACTTCACCACCTTCTCCCGCCCCGGCCGCTACGAGGTCACCTACCGCACCGTCGCCCGCGGTCTTGACGGCCAAACCATCGAATCTAAGCCCACCACCGCCGTCTGGCAGGTGGGCGGCAACCGCCCCGTGGACGGCGCTGGTGTTGCAACTGAGGCACCCCTGATTGATACCTACAACAAGGCTCTGACCACCTCTCTTGCCGCAGAAAACTACAGCCTCACCCTGGCTCCCAAAGCAAACCCTGAAAAGGACGGCGACGACTCCCTCACCGACATCACCTTCGATGCCGGGCGCACCGACGTCTCGGGTACACTGACCCTCTACAACCAGAGCTACTTCCTCACCGACGTGCGCGTTGAGGGCGGAAAGGCCACCTGGTCAGAGATGCTGGGTTCCCTAGATTCCCAGATTCAGGGCGTCTTTATTCCGGACGGCGCCGCGGCGGCTTCCGGTGCCAAAGCCGCCAAGTGGGTCACCCCCGCCCTGACCTACGCACCCGGGGGGAGCGCGTCCGTACGCTCAGATGCGGGTGAAGGACGCTGGCCCGCCCCCACCGCTGACCCCGGCAACACCGTGCTCCCCACCGGTCACCACGCCCTGACCAGCGGCGACTACACCGTCACCATCAAACCCTCAGACCATGAGGGCTACAACCTGGTGCAGATTAAATTTGCCGACCCCACCGTGCGCGGCTACGTTTCAGGCGGTATGTTCCGCCGGGCCGAGGACGCCTCGGGCGCCGCCAACTGCTACGCCCACATCGACAACGGAGTCGCCAGCTGCTACCTGAGCGCAGCCAGCTGGCTCAAGGGCTACCATGCCATCTTCAACATCACCCCCCACCCCGACATGGACGCCCACACCGACCGGCACACCGTCACCAGCGACTATGTGCCCGGCCAGGAATATAGCTCCAAGGGTTCGCTTGCGCTGACTGAGCCGGTGCTTGCTCCCAGCCAGCCTGCCCCGAGTCCCGAGCCCAGCTCACCCGCACCGTCACCGAGCAACCCGGCTCCGAGCCCGTCCGCCCCGGTGCAGCCGGAACCGACCGTTAGCCCCACGGCCCCCGCCCAGCCCCTGCCCGATGCCCGCCAGTGCAAGGCTCCTGAGCTTGAAGGTCGCTACCTGCTCACCGACGGGCACGTCGATATCAAGGCCTCCCTGGCAGGCGGGGCGCTGAAGCTGGCGCTGAAGGATGAGACTGGGGCTGTCACCCGTGAAGCTGCTGAGCGATCTCTCAATGACGTGGTGCTGGGTCTGGGCGATAACACCCGCTTTGCCCGCCAGGAGCAGATGATGGCCCCCGAGCTGGACTTCCTGGGCGATGCCGGTAGCGAGTTCTACGGCCTGCCGCAGACCCAGCAGGCCGGTATTCTCTGGCCGGGCTGGAACACCCAGGACGTTGACTACGCCCAGCTTGCCGGGCCGGTCACCCTGCACCTGGTGCCGGTTGAGGTTCCGGACGGCGCTGCCTACGGTGTCTACGAGCAGGACTTCGCTGGGGCCGTCACCCTGCACGCCGGGGGTGCCACCAAGGACACCACCATCGACATTGATTTCGCTACCCACGCCCACGCCAACTGGGTCTTTACCGCCCCCGGGGTCTACGGCTTCGACGTCTACTACAGCGCCCCGCTGCCCAATGGAACCACGGCCCGCAGTGAGACCCAGCGCGCGGTCTTTGCTGTAGGTGGCGCGGCGATTGACGACTGCCTGGCTGTAGCTGAGAACGCCCCCAGCCCTGAGCCCAGCCAGCAGCCGACTGCCCAGCCCGCGGCGCAGCCCTCAGGGGAGTCTTCCGCACAGCCCAGTGATCAGCCTTCCGTACAGCCCGGTAATCAGCCGACCGTCGGGGTAGGTGGGCCTGGCTCCGCCTCGCCGGGGGCAGGGGAGTCGGCGGACGGCGTCCGCGCAGCTGGCAATGACGGCACAAGTGGCGGCGCCGGGGCAGCCACCGGCCAGTCTGGCACCGGTCAGAGCCAGCAGGCCTCGGGTAATGGTGGAAGCCTGGCCTCAACCGGCGCGTCGGTGCTGGGTGTAGCTGCCGCAGGTGCCCTGGCACTGGGGGTGGGCGTCCTGACGCTGCGCCGCCGTCAGCGCTAACCCCCTGCTGAACCCGCCCCCTTAAAAGTGCAACTGCCCTTCACTAAGTGACGGGCAGTTGCACTTTTACGATGGCGCGTGCGCGAGCTCTCCTCTTGCGATTGTTCAACAATTGTGTAATCTATGTCTATGACCTAGCACGCATTATGACGCCCCCCGTCGCGTGCCCGCACCCCCAAGGAGAGACATGGCAGACGCAAACGCCCTGATCACCCCCAAAGACCAGGCCGCCAAGGGGCGCCGTACAGCTCTGCTCGGCTCCCTCTTCCTCATGGCCACCAGCGCCATCGGCCCCGGCTTCATCACCCAGACCGGCCAGTTCACCTACCAGATGGGCGCAGCCTTCGCCTTCGCGATTCTGGTATCGATCATCATCGACATCGCCGTACAGCTCAACGTCTGGCGCGTCATTGGCGTCTCCGGCATGAAAGCCCAGGAACTTGCCAACTCCGTCCTTCCCGGCCTCGGCATCTTCCTCGCTATCCTGGTCGCCCTCGGTGGCTTCGTCTTCAACGTCGGTAACGTCGCAGGCGGCGGCCTGGGTCTCAACTCCATGCTCGGCATGGACGCCACCACCGGCGGCATCATCACTGCTGCCCTCGCCATCGGCGTCTTCCTTTCCAAGCGAGCCGGCGTTGCCCTGGACCGTATCGTCGTGGTGCTCGGCGCGGTCATGATTCTGGCAACCCTCTACGTCGCGATTGTCTCCAACCCGCCCGTCGGTGAGGCCCTCAAGAACACCGTTATTCCCAGTGAAGTGAACTTCACCGTCATCACAACCCTGGTTGGCGGCACCGTGGGCGGTTACATCACCTACGCCGGTGCCCACCGCATGCTGGACGCCGGTATCCACGGCCCCGAGTACGTCAAGGACATCTCCCGCTCATCCGTCACCGGCATCGTCATCACCGGTATCATGCGCTTCCTGCTCTTCCTCGCCATTCTGGGTGTGGTCGCTACCGGCGTAGCCCTCGATACCGATAAGTCCATCGCCGGTCAGGCCTTCGGCATCGCTGCCGGTGAGATCGGAACCCGCCTCTTCGGTCTGATTCTCTGGGGCGCAGCAATCTCATCCGTAATCGGTGCAGCCTTCACCTCGGTGTCCTTCCTAACCACCGCTAAGACTTCCGTAACCGTCAAGAACGCCCTGACCATCGGCTTCATCGTCGTCTCAACCGTCGTCTTCATCGTTGCGGGCAAGGCCCCCGCCACCCTGCTGATTGTGGCAGGTGCCGTCAACGGCCTCATCCTGCCGGTAGGTTTTGCGGTGCTTCTCTTCGTGGCGACCTTCCGCGCCAAAACTCTGCTGGGTGGCTACCGCTACCCCGTCTGGCTTATCGTAATCGGCTGGATTTCCTGGCTGCTGACCATCTACCTGGGCTACAAGTCCCTCAGCGGTATCGCCGCCCTCTGGGCAGGCTAAGTTTCGGCCCCGGTAAATAAGGACGCTCCCGCCCCGCCTTCCCGTACGAAAGGCGGGGCGGGAGCATCCTTGCGTCTACTACAACTCCTGTGTGAAGTAGTTGCGGGTCTCTGCCAGGTAGTTCCGCAGGTAGGTTCGGGCTGCCTCCCGCTGGCCGGTTTCCATCAAATTCAAGAGGTGGGCATTGCGCTCAACGTAGGGGGCGTGGAAGCCCGGAACCGTGACCTGAGAAAAGAAGAGCAGGCGCATTTCAGCCAGAATGCGCGACATAGCCTGAGTCAGACGGGCGGAGCCCGCGTGGTCGACCAGGGCCCGGTGGAAGTCCTGGTTAGCGCCAGCCATGCCCGTCACTGACCCGCGCTCTCGTGCCTCTTCAGCCCGAGCCAGGGCACGGTGAGCCTGGGGGATAGACCCTGCCGGTGCTATATCAAGGGCAGCAGCCTGGATTGCCCAGCGTTCAATAAATAGATCGGCAACCTGTTCCGGGCCGGGGTTAGCCACAAAAACACCCCGGTTGGGAATGCGCTCAACCAGATTCTGGGCTTCAAGTAGGGTAAAAGCAGCCCGCAATGTATTGCGGGAGACCCCTAGGGCGGTAGCCAGCTGCTCTTCGGTGAGCTTGGATCCGGGGGTTAGGGTACCGGCATCCATGGCGGTGCGGAGGCTATCAGCAGCCCAGTCGGTGGCCTGGGCGTGGCTCGGCCGGGTACGGGCGATATCAGCTAACGACGGGGTGATGTCGATGTTAGTAGTCTCGGGGTTCACCGTTTCAAGTGTAGTTGGGAGACTCCCGAAACTAGGCGTGAACCCATACAAATTGTTATTTTGCTCCCTAGGGTTTGTCACGGCGACAGCTGCATGCTGTAGAAGTTAGGTGTTAGAACCTGATACCGCTGTAACGAAACTCTTCCCTATTAGAATGTTTCTATATCACGGTCTCTTCACCCATCCCTTATTCGTCTTTATAACTGTGCTCTGGACAGTGAATTCCTTTATTTTGATGAGACCTACACCTCTCCTGGCGACCCGCTTCATGAGAATAGTTTTTATGCGCTGACAGCGGTGCAATTTAGAGCCTCAGAATTGGACCTAATCCGCACTGACCTAATGGATATTGTGGATGGAGATTACTTCCATAGCACTGAGGCGTTGCGAACGTATGAGGGGCAGAGAGTTTTTGAAGAGATGCTGAAGTATTTCTCTGATAACCGAGAACCTTCTTTTATTACCTGCAATGTTAATCTTGGCCCGGACGATGATCTTGAGCAGGCACGCCGTCGTTGCATGAAAAACCTAGTAGAAAAATACACTCCTGAAGTGCCTTCATTGCGAGGACTTATTTTTGAAGCCCGACATGAGCGAAAAGATAATAACCGTGGTAGAAGCTTCTTGAAATACCTTCGAAAGGAAGGGCTTCTAAGCGATGAAGTCGGAGCAGCATGGGTGTCTCCACAGGATGAGAGACTGTTGTGGGCTCCCGATGCTATGTGCATGGCTTATCGGCGTACTCGAACCCACAGCGATATGACAGCTCACTACTTTGAGAAGTATCTTAGCGACATAGCTCGAGTGTATGAATTTTAAAAAGATGACCCCCACCTGCCGTAGCCACAGTGGGGGTCGAGTTGCTGTGATGCTCTAGGCACCAGGGCTAACTCTACTGCCTCTAGTATCTCGAAAAGTAGTACTAAATTCAAGGTTTGGGGTAGCAATAAGCTGATCCCCCTTGTCATTAGTTTTAATCAAAATTTTTACTCAAAGACCACCAGCACCTGGCCCGCAGTCAGGCGCTCGCCTGCTTGGGCGGGGAGCTCAGCCACGGTCCCGGCGGCTTCAGCCAGCACGGGCACCTCGGTCTTCATGGCCTCCAGCAGGGCCACCTGATCCCCTGCGGCAACCTCATCGCCCACAGCCACGGTGTACTTGAGCAGGGCCCCACCCATAGGGGCTAGTACCTGCCCGGCACCTGCCTGCTCCTGCTCGCTCGCGGGGGTGGCGGCGTCCGCGCCCGAACCCAAAGAAGCAAACACCGAATCGGGCAGGCCCACCCGGTGCGGGGTGCCGTCAATTTCCAGGGTAAAGCGGGTGATGCCGGTGCCCGGGAAGACGCTGGCACCCACCGGCAGCAGGGGCTGACGGTAGCCCTGGGCAGGTTCGGACGCCAGGAAAGAATCCTCAATCCAGGTCGTGTAGACCCCAAAGTCGCCGTGCTCGGCGGTAAAGGCCGGGGCCTCAAGCACCTGCCGGTCAAAGGGCAGCACGGTCGCTACCCCGGCGATATCCATCTGGGCCAGGGCGAAGCGGGCCCGGCGCAGGGCCACCTCGCGGGTGGGGCCGGTGACAATCAGCTTAGCCAGCATGGAATCAAACTCGCCGCTGACCACAGAGCCCGGGCGCACCCCGGCGTCCCAGCGGATCCCAGGGCCAGAGGGCACGGTGATGGACTCAAGGCGGCCGGCTGCGGGCAGGAAGCCCCGGGCGGGGTCCTCAGCATTGATGCGGAACTCAAAGGCATGGCCAACCGGCTCAGGAGTCTCGGTAAAGGGCAGGGGCTTGCCCGCCGCGATATCAAGCTGCAGGGCTACCAGGTCAACGCCGGTGACCTCCTCGGTGACGGGGTGCTCCACCTGAATGCGGGTGTTGACCTCAAGGAAGGAAATCGTGCCGTCGAGGGCCACCATAAACTCGGCGGTGCCTACACCCACATACCCGGCGGCCCGGAAAATCTCAGCGGACGCCCGCTCAATCTGGGCCCGCTGCTCATTTGTGAGGAAGGGGGCAGGAGCTTCCTCAATCAGCTTCTGATTACGGCGCTGGAGGGAGCAGTCGCGGGTACCCACCACCACCACGTTGCCGTGGGAATCAGCTGCCACCTGGGCCTCCACGTGGCGGGGCTTCTCTAGGAAGCGCTCAATGAAGCACTCCCCGTTGCCGAAGGCAGCCACAGCCTCGCGTGAAGCCGAGATGAAGGCGTCCTCAACCTCGCCCAGCTCCCGCACGATACGCATACCGCGCCCGCCGCCGCCGTGGGCGGCCTTAACAATAGAGGGTAGGCCGTGTTCCTGGGCAAAGGCGCGGGCCTCTTCCGGGGAGGCCACGGGGCCGTCCGACCCCGGCGCCAGCGGGGCACCCACCGACTGGGCTAGCTCGCGGGCCTTGACCTTATCGCCCAGGGCCTCGATGGTCTCGGGGGCGGGGCCAATCCAGGTCAGACCGGCTGCCATGACCGCCCGGGCAAAGTCAGCGTTCTCCGCCAAAAAACCGTAGCCGGGGTGAACGTCGGTAGCCCCCGAGGTCACCGCAATGGCCAGTACTTTCTCCATATCCAGGTAGGTTTCGGCCGGGCCGGTGCCCTCCAGGGCGTAGGCCTCATCGGCCAGGGCGGTGTGTAGGGCTTCGGCGTCCGAATCGGCGTAAACCGCCACCGAGGCGATACCCTGGGCGGCGCAGGCGCCAATAATACGGACGGCAATCTCGCCACGGTTAGCAACTAAAACTTTACGCATGGGGCTCACTTTTTGGTCTCGGAGGGGCGGGGGCGGTCAGGGGTGGAATCGGGGAAGGTCAGGAGGTCAAACCGCAGGCGGGTGCCGGGCGGGGCCTGAGCCAGTAAGCGCAGGTCAGCCGGGTGCACCGTGGCAATGACGGGGTAGCCGCCTGTGACCGGGTGGTCAGCCAGGAAGACCACCGGCTCCCCGCTCGGCGGCACCTGGATCGCCCCGGCCACCATGCCCTCGCTGGGCAGCTCCCGGGTTATAGCCCGGGTGAGGACGTCGGTGGGCTGGATGTTAGTGGGCGGGGTGCCTGCGCCCCCGTCGGCTGGGGTATCTGCCAGCAGGAGCCTGACCCCAATGCGGTCACTGGACTGGGAAACCTCCCAGGTCACCTCGGCAAAACGGCCCAGAGACTCGGGCGTAAACCAGTCGTCGCGGGGGCCGGGCAGGGCGCGGACCTCCAGTACTGTGCCCGGCTCAGGTAGCGGCAGGACGGGCACCGGGTGGGCGACGACAGCCGAGCTGGCCCGGGCCCGCACCAGGCGGTCGCCGGCCGCCAGTGGCTTCGGACCCAGCCCCGCCAGGGTATCGCGGGAGGCGCTGGTGGCCTCATGCGGGGCGGCAAATCCGCCGCGCAGGGCCAGGTAGGACCGCAAGCCCCGGGCCGGTGCCCCCAGGGTCAGGGTCTGCCCGGGCATCAGGGCAAAGGGGGTTGAGGGGCGAACGGCCAGGTTGAGTGGGGGCTCCTGGGCGGGGTCAGTGAGAGTAGCCGGGGTATCTGCCCCGGTCAGGGCCAGCTCAACATCGGTCAGGGCGGTTAGTTTCAGCCCGCCAGCCAGGTTCTCAAGTACGGTGTCCTCCGCCGAATTACCGACCAAACGGTTAGCTTCTGCCGCCGCCTCCCGGTCAGCCGGGCCCGACGGGGACACGCCCCAGTGAGTCAGACCAGCCCGACCAGAATCCTGGAAGAGGGTCAGCAGGCCGGGGCTTTTAACTTCCAGAACCTCGCCGGGAACTGCCGCGGGGGCGTCCGCCTGCCCGGAGCTAGCCGGGCGCGAACCTGCCCGGGGCTGCTGGGCCGGGGTGGGAGCGTCCGGAACCCCTGCTTGACCTGCAGAAATCAGCTCACGCACCGCCTTGAACTGCACCTGCATACCGGGCTCGAGCAGGGCGGGCGGGTTCTGGGTGAGGTCCCAGAGGGGCGCATTTGTGCGGCCAATGAGCTGCCAGCCGCCGGGGGAGGTGCGCGGGTAGATGCCCGAAAAATCACCGGCCAGACCCACCGCCCCGGCAGGAACCGAGGTGCGCGGAGTGGGGCGGCGGGGAACGTCCAGCACATTATCGTGCCGGTGTAGGTAGAAGAAGCCCGGGGCGAAGCCTGCGAAGGCAACTGACCAGTGGCCGGTCGTGTGGGCGTAGATTACTGCCTGCTCGCTCATGCCCAGGTGAGCGGCGACGTCGGTGAGGTCCTGGCCGTCGTAGATGACCGGGATGGTGACCGTGCGGCCGTGGGTGCGTACATCTCCGGATGCCTGCGGCAGGTCGGGTGCGGCAAGAAAGTCAGCGGCCTGCCGGGCGGTTTCAAAGCGGACGAGCACTGTTTGGGCCGCCGGGACCAGCTCGGTCTGCCCTGCGGCAGGGTGTTGCTGCAGGTGGCCGTGCAGGTGCAGGGCATTTTCGAGGGTTCGGCAGTCAACCATAACGGCTAGTAGGCCGAAGGGCTTGACCGTATAGATGGTGGCGTCGCGCTTGCTGGCTGTGCGCCCGCTGGGTGTATGTGCGGTGGTCATGGCGCCCCTCTCTGCCCGGTTGTGCTGAACGGCCTGTCGGTGGTTGGAGTAAACGGAGAGCTCTCAACCACCGCTCAGGATTGTTCAACAATTCTGGCAGATGTGGCGCCGCCCACGCAAGCTGCGCTTTCGTTGTGACTGTTCTCTCTGGCGAATGTGACTTGTTTTCCCGAGCGGGTGTTGTTTTAACGTCCTTTCGGGAAGACGAGTCGCATTCGGTGGTGAAGCCATTTTTTGGAATGCTCTGTGCCGGGGTAAGCGCCGCTCAACGGCTCTATCTCTGTGGAAAACCTTGACGCACTGACGTCATACTTCTCGCCCTGAGCAAACCTCCGCAGCTAGGCCTCAAAGTTATCCACAGATGGTAGAAAACGGCTAGTAGAGACGCACTATATAGGGCATTTTTAACCCATGGAACACTTGTTTGAGACTGTTAAAACTTCGGTTGAGCTTAGACACCTGGGTAAGAGCACTTCCGGTGTAAGCCGCGAATACACCAGGGGAGAGCTCTTCAAAATCGGTCACAACGCCTATATAAAGACAGCTTTATGGGACTCACTAAGCAATACCGATAGGTGTCTAGCCGGGCATGTGGCTTTCATGAAAACAAATCGGGGGTATGTGTTAAGCCATGTGTCTGCCGCTCTCTGGTGGGGTGCCCCTGTGCTGCGGTTACCGCACAAAATATGGGTGAGCCATCCGCACGATTCAGTCAAATCTCGGGGGCGGGTGCAGGTCAGTCGCAACCGGCAGAAGGAATGCGACAGTGCAGTGTTCCATCGGGGAGCCCGGGTGACATCGCCGCTACAGACGGCTATCGATTGCGCGCGGACGCTTCCGGTGATTGATGCCCTCTGCATTGCCGATTACTTTTTGCATTGCCGACTGGTTGATTATGAGGTTTTAGCCCAGCACTTGAGGGAGTTAAGCGGTCGTGGTGTTTGTACGGCGCGTGAGGTGGCTCGTTTGATGAGCACAAAAGCGGAGTCACCACTGGAGACCGTTGCTCGGTATTGGATTCTGATGTGGGGTCTTGCGCCGCCTGCGGAACAGGTGCCTTTATGGGTTGGTGGAAGAACTCTGCGACCTGACTTTTTGTGGGAGAAAGAGCGGGTCATTTTGGAAGTTGATGGCAAGGTCAAGTATGCGGGTACTTTTGGTGAGGCTGCAGAGGACGTGGTTCAGAACGAGCGCCGCCGTCAGCACGAATTAGAGAGCATGGGGTATACCGTGGTGCGCGCTTTATGGGAAGACATTGTGGTGCACCCTGAGCGTCTGCGCGCAAAGTTGGCGAGGGCTGGAATTTGTGAAGGCTCGCGTCGTCGAATGTGACTTAAATTCCCAAGCGGGCGTTAAAGCAACACCCGCTCGGGAAAACACGTCGCATTCGGCAGAACAATAGGGGTAGGACGCCGCCCCCCGCCTACCTAGGCAAAGGCGCGGACGTCCGCACCGGCGTCCTCAAGCGCCGCCCGCACCTGCCGGGCAAGAGCAACTGCACCGGGGGTGTCGCCGTGCACGCAGATGCTATCGGCCTGCAGAGGCACAACTGAGCCGTCCACGGCTACAACTTCGCGGTCCACCGCCATGCGCACCACGCGCTCGGCCACAGCCTGCGGGTCGTGGATGACCGCCCCGGCCTCACGGCGAGACACCAGGGTACCTTCGGGGGTGTAGCCACGGTCGGCAAAGGCCTCGTAGAAAACCGGAACACCCAGCGCCTGCGCCTCACGGGCAACAGCTGAGTTTGGCAGACAGAGAATCGGCAGGTCACCGAGTTCGTGCAGGGCCTGTGCCACTGCCGCAGCCTGCACATCGTGGTGAACAATAGCGTTGTAGAGTCCGCCGTGGGGCTTGCAGTAGCGCACTTCGGCGTCCTCAACCCGCGCTACCGCCTCAAGCGCGCCCACCTGGTAAATCACCGCGTCGGTGAGTTCGGTGGCGGTTATATCCATGAAACGGCGGCCAAAACCAGCCAGGTCGGGGTAAGAAACGTGGGCCCCGATCGTCACGCCGTTCTCCCGCGCCGCCCGCACGGTAGCACGCGCAACCGACGGGTCACCGGCATGAAAACCGCAGGCGATATTGGCTGAAGAGACGGTCTGCATCATCGCAGCATCATCTCCCATGGCCCAGGAGCCAAAAGACTCCCCAGAATCAGAATTCACATCAATAAATAGGGTGCTCATGGCACTAGCCTACCGCCGCAGCTGCCTGCCGGGTGCACCTGCTGGGGCGCGGACGTCCGCCCCGGCTTAGCCTGCGCATGTTCCCTGGGCGGGGCAAGAGGGCTAGAATTGCTGAGGTCTACAAAGGAGTGCGCATGACACACGCTACCGACCCCCGCCGGGTCACCCTCTACACCTGGATTATCTCGGTGGGCGGCTTTCTCTTCGGCTACGACACCGGAATTATTAACGGCGCCCTTCCCTTCCTGCAGCAGGACTTTAGGCTGTCCCCAGCGGCAGAGGGTGTTGCGACGTCCGCACTGACCCTGGGCGCTGCTTTCGGCGCACTCCTTGCCGGGCAGCTGATTGACCGGTTCGGACGCCGCCGCGTACTCTTCGTGCTGGCTCTAGTTTTTGCCGCCAGCTCCCTGGGCCTTACCGCTGCACCCAGCTTGGGTATCTTCATCGTCTTTCGCGTGCTGGTAGGTCTTGCGGTCGGTGCCGCCTCAGCGGTCGTGCCGATTTACCTGGCTGAGATTTCCCCCGCCAACCGCCGCGGTGCGATCGTTACCCGCAACCAGTTCATGATCGTCTTCGGCCAGCTCACCGCCTACGTGGTCAACGCGATGATTGGCAATGTTTTTGCTCATCAGGTGATGATTTGGCGGGTCATGTTCGCTATCTCGATCATTCCTGCGCTGGTGCTTTTTGTGGGGATGTTCCTGGTACCTGAGTCGCCGGGCTACAAGCGGGAGGCTGCCGCCGAGCGCGGTGCCCTGAAGCTGCTCTGGCGCGACCCGGCCCTTCGCGCTACCCTGCTGCTGGCTGCGGCTATTGGTATCGTGCAGCAGGCAACCGGCGTCAATGCCCTGATGTACTACGGCACCCAGGTGCTGCGCGAGGCGGGTTTTTCCACCGATGCGGCTCTGACCGCCAATATCTCCAACGGTGTGCTGTCGGTGCTGGGTGCCGCCGTGGGTCTCTGGTTTGTAGGACGCTTCCCCCGCCGCCTGGTGCTGACTATCGGCCTGACAGGCACCACCTTTTCCCTGGTCATGCTAGCCGCCACCTCGCAGCTGCTGGACGCGTCCGCTCGGCCTTGGGCCACCCTTTTCATCTCTATTATTTTCTTGGTCTTCCAGCAGGGTGCCGTATCGCCGGTGACCTGGGTGCTCATGAGTGAAGTCTTCCCAGCCCGCGTGCGCGGCGCCGGTATGGGCGTGGCTACCTTTGTCTCCTGGATCGCTAACTTTATGGTCTCCCTCTTCTTCCCGCAGATGGTGGCAGCCCTTGGCTTAGGCATGACGTTTGCGGTCTTCGCCGTCATCGGCATTGGCCTGATTGCCTTCACGCGCGCCGCGGTGCCCGAAACCGCCGGCCGCGATATGGACTAGCCGCCCGGCGTCCGTCCGCCCTACTACCCTAAGGAACCCCTATGGCTCGCCCCGACTACGGCATTGGCCCGCTGGCCCACGCCCTGGCTACCGACTTTGGCTACGATTTTGAGTACGACGCCCCGGCTGAGGTCGATGGCCTCTGGCTAGAGACCGCCGAACTTGAGAAGACCTATATTGACCTGACCGGCCGCGTCTTTACCCTGCTGCTGAACATTTTTTATATTGGGGATGAACGCCGCTACGGCTTCGCTCTCTTTGAGCTAGAGGACGCCGCAGAGCCGGGCGCTGAGCCGGATGCGGACGCTGGTGAGCAGCTCGTGTTACAGGAGGACGGCCTAGCCAGCGCGGCTGACTTGAAGACCCGGGTGGCGGACGTGCTAGCTGATTCTGCCCAGCTCTTAGCCGGGCAGGACGCCTACGACCTGGGCGAGGCCATTCGTACCGTTGATGCTACCTATACCCCGGAGCAGCAGGCTGCCATTCTTGAGGCTTCGCAGGCGCAGAAGGGCAAATCTTTCTTCGCATAGCAGCTGCCCGCCCGCAGGGGTCGCAAGAAATGTGTGTGTTTGAGAAAAGCGAGCCGGCTGGTTCGCTTTCTCTCGTTAAACGGCGGGGGAAAACCGCCGACTACTGATCTTTGAGTAGCTGGTAGACGATGGAGTCATCCTTGCGGCCCAGACCTTCACGGCGTCCGCGCACGTAGAGCTGCTCGGCTGCGGAAGCCAGAGGAACTGGCTGGGCGACCTGACGGGCTGCATCAGTTACTAGACCCATGTCCTTGACGAAAATATCAAGGGCCGATCGTACATTGTCGAAGTCTTCGCTGACCATACGGGCGCCACGATCGTTGAACATGAAGGAATGGGCAGCTCCTGTGTTGAGTACCTGGTGGCACTGTTCAACATCCAGGCCCATGGAGTCAGCTAGGGCAAGAGCTTCACCAGCAGCCGCGATATGCACACCGCACAGGAGCTGATTGACAACCTTGAAGCGCTGACCGTCGCCAACACGTGATCCCACCACCGGCCAGTTAGAAGCCATGGCCTCCAGTAGGGGGGCTACAAAGTTGATATCTTCAGCAGCCCCACCCACCATAACGAGTAGATCGCCGGTACCTGCGCGGGCAACACCGCCTGAGACAGGGGCGTCAACCAGATGGGTGGTGACAGGGGCAAGTTGGGCCGCTGCCGCTTCAACAGCTGCGGGGCCAACCGTTGACATGACGAGCACGCGGGTTTCTGAGTCCAGCACGGAAGCGATACCCTGTTCTCCAAATAGTACGGAGTTCAGCTGAGCACCGGTGGCGACCATGATGACAACGACGTCTGCTCCGGCTGCTGCTTCGTGGGCAGTAGGCGCGGATGCGACAGAAGGTGCAACTGCATCGAGGGCTGCGGGGTTCATGTCGAAGGCAGTGACGGCGTGGCCAGCAGCGGCGGTGACAAGAGCCATGGGCGCTCCCATTGCTCCGAGGCCAATCCAAGCGACGTTAAGTGACACGATATTTTCCTTTGTGAGAGAGGATTTTTAGGGGTTAGGCTGCACTTTTGAGACGGGCTACGACTTCAGCGAGAGCGGTACGTCCGCCAACATTGCCGGGGAATACAACGTAGGGGGAACCGAGAACCTCGGCGGGGGCGTCCTGCGGGGTGAAAAGAGAGATTTGGCCCGGGAAGAACTGGCCTTCAGCAGTTGCCAGACGTATGCCCAAACCCTTGTGGGCTACCTCGTGGGAGGTGATACCACCCTTTGCAATAACCCAGGCAGGTCGGGCCGACCGTACTCGTTGCACGACCTCAACGACGGCATCTGAGACGCTGCGGGCGATTGCAAGAGATTCGGTGGGGTCATCGGTGGAGATGAGGGTGCGACTAGTGTAGACAACGCAGTCGTTAGTTTCGAGTCCGGCGCGGACGGCGTCGACCACCTCATCGAGGTGGGGTGCGCGGGCTGCCGGGTCGAGGAGTTTTTCGACCTGGAGTTCAAACTCGGCAAGCCCGCTAGAGGCCTGAACTTCGGCGAGCTGGGCGGTAGTGAGTCCAACATGGGAACCAACAACCAGCAGACCGTGGGGCAGGCGGTCATTCTCAAGGGTGATGCTCTCGGGGGTTAGGACGTTGGCTCCTTGCTGCCCGGCCAAGGGGCGTACGAAGGAGGGGCCGCAGCGGGTGATGAAGACTTTGCCAGTGGATTCGAGCTGGGTGACGGCGTCAGCAACAATCTCCATGTCGGCGTAGTCGGTAGCGTTAATGACAACCCACTGGCGGTTATACGCCCCGGCGAGTTTCTCTTTGACGGCCTCAACCCCACCATTACGGATTTCGGTAAGGCTAAGGGTCATTACATCAGCGGCAGCGATAGCTCCACCAGATTTCTCTTCGAGAAAAGCGGTGAGGTCTGAGGTTTTGTAACCAAAGGTAGCATCGCGGGCGAAGTCGGTGTCTTCAACAGGTAGGGGCTGGCCGTCAACCACAGCGTAGTGGATATTACCTTCGGTAAATCGGCCAGCCTCAATCATGGCTGGGCAGAAAAGGAAGGCGTCAGTTTCAACTCCGGCTTCTGCCAGGGTGTCTGCGAGGGCGTTGGGCTCGGCGATGACATGCCCGCGGAGGGTAGAGTCTGACCGGGAAACAAGGTGGAGGCCCTCAGCACCCCGTTCGGCGAGGACACCAGCTAGGATACGGCGGTTCTTAGCGACGGCTTCGGCTTCGTCGAGGGCTCTGGTGTTAGTCAGGACGAAGCAGGTTGAGCTGGGCTCTTTGAGGGTGGTTGCGATGAGAGCAGCGTCTTCATCGAAGGCGACTTGGACGTGAGAAACGCACTGGGATCCGGTGGGGTCATCATCGAGGACGAGCAGGCGGCGAGGTGAGGTGAGCATTGCAGCCTTTCAGTGGGTGCGGGGCCTGCCAGCAGGAATCAGCCTGCTGACAGGCGGTATGGGGGTGTTTTGCCTTTAGGCGATCATGCCGATAAGGGGCCACATGAGCAGGCAGACAATGAAGCCAACGAGGGAAGCAAAGGTGGTGACGATGCTGTAGGACTTCAGGGCATTTGCGGTGGTGACCTTGAAGTAGCGTGACCAGACCCAGAAGAGGGAGTCGTTCACATGTGACAGGGCCATGGAACCGATACCGATAGTGACGGTTACCAGAGCAATCTGTAGCGGAGCAAGTTCCATGGTGGCAACGAGGGGGGCCAGCAGAGGCGCTGTGGTGAGGGTTGAAACGGTTGCAGAGCCTTGGGCGGCGCGGATGAGTGCTGCCATAACCCAGGCCAGAACGAGGATGTGCAGGCCGCTGGCTGCCAGAACTTCAGCAACTGCGGTGGCGACGCCGGTAGTGGAGAGGACGTGGCCGAAGGTGCCACCTGCGCCGGTGATTAGGATGACGGCTGCAACCGGGGGTAGGGAGGAGTTAATGACGTCTTCAGCTTCGGTGAGACCCCAGCCGCGACGGTAGCCAAGTAGGGCGGTGGAAAGAATAACACCGATGAGCAAGGCCATGGGGGATGCGCCGATAAATCCAAGGAAGGTGCGGATGGGGTCGCCTTCTGGCATGACCATTGCTGAGACGGTGGCGCCCATAATGAGGAAAAGCGGGGTCAGGATGAGGGCGATGATGAGGCCGACTGAGGGCGGATTCTTGATAACGGGGAAGGACTGGGTGTTGGCGTCTTCGTCAAGTTCCTGACCCATTTCAGCGGCGGCTGCAGCGTCAATCATGGGGACGGGGGAGAAAACACGCTTGGTGATAGAGGGGATGATGAGCTGAGCGATGAACCACATGATAGCGGCAGGCACCAGGCCAATGAGCAGAACCATACCGACGTTTGCACCCATAAGTTCGGCGCCACCGACGATGCCGGGGTGCGGGGGCAGGACGACGTGGACGGTCAGCAACGCCAGGACGGTAGGCAGGGCGTAGTTGAGCATATTGCCCTGCAGGCGGCGGCCGACCGAGAGGACAATCGGAATAAGAACAATGAGGGCAACGTCAACGAAGACGGGAATGCCAAAGAGGAAGGACGCGACGCCGAGCGCCCATGGGGCCCGCTTGGGGCCGAACTTATCTAGCAGGGTTTTGGCGAGGACGTCCGCACCGCCGGAAACCTCGATGATGCGGCCCATCATGGCACCTAGGGTGACGATGAGGGCCACGGAGCCAAGGGTTTTGCCCATACCTGCTGTCAGGGTTGGGACGACTTCTGCCAGGGGGATACCACCGACTAAGGCTAGTGCCACGGAGACGACGAGTAGCGCTAGGAAGGGGTGGGCTTTGCCCTTGATGATGAGTGCTAGAATCGCTGCGACGGATGCGAGTCCTAGCAGGACGAGTGTGCTTGTTGCCATGAAATCCTCGTTGATCTCTAGCTGTCCAGGGGGGGGCTGTAACAGCTTAAACTTATCTGATATCTGATGAGTATAGTAGTTTATATCATAGAGTCAATATGAAACTAAGAAGAGGGAAAAGTATGAGTAGGGTAAAAGCTGAACGCGTTGTTGAAGAATTCCTATCTGATGTCGAACGAGGCCGGTATACGGTAGGACAATCTATGCCTTCCGAAGCAGAGCTGGCTGAGCACTACGGGGTCTCTCGACTTACAGTGCGCGAAGCCGTTAAATACCTAGCTGCCCGTGGTGTTCTTGACGTCGCTCATGGTCGCCGCAACCAGCTGGCTCCTGCGGAAACCTGGTCGATCTTAGACCCGGATATTGCTATTACTCGGGGGAAGCTAACCGGAGATTCCCTCGCTTGGACCCTTAAACTTATGGAAGCTCGCACAATTGTTGAGGTAGGAGCGGTTGCTCTCGCCGCTCGCCGTATCTCGGATAACGACCTTAAGCAAATGAATGACCTTCTAGCTGTGATGGACTCCCAAGATGTTGAAGCAGTCGTAGCGGCAGATATGGCCTTCCATCGACTCATTTTCGACGCAGCCGCTAATGAATACATAACAGCAACTTATGACAGTCTTGAAGCTATCTTGCGATCTATTCGCCGTAAAACTTCATCATCAGCTGCTGTTAGGCAGGAAGCTCAGCACTGGCATAGGGCTATATATCAAGCGCTGGCCACTCACGATGAAAAAGCTGCTCGCGACGCGATGGAATCTCATATGCTGCAGACTGCTGAGGGCATAAAGAAGACCCTCACTAACTAGATTTAGACAGTTATTTACGACTAGTAGCTTGAACGGAGAATCATGGACATTGTGATTACCGGTGGTGCAGGGTTCCTTGGCACCCAACTCATCAAGGCTTTGCTTAACCTCAAAGATAACGGAATGACGCCCTTAGATTTTGACGGCATAGTGGCTGTGGATTTGGTAGCAAGTCAAGTGAAAGATTCCCGGGTTAGAAGCATGGTTGGAGATATCTCGAACCCCGGATTTGTTGAATCTGTTATTACCTCTGATACAGCGGTTATCTACCATCTGGCCGCAGTGCTCTCAGGTGGCTCTGCTCATAATTTTGATGGAGCAATGAGCATCAATGTAGATGCAACCCGTTTGCTTTTAGAGCGAGCGCGAGAAGTAGGTGCGAGGCCTCGATTTATCTTTACCTCATCTTTGGCAGTGTTTGGGGGTGTGCTTCCCGATGTGGTGCCTTCGTCTTGGGGAACTCACCCAGATTCCACCTATGGCACTACTAAAGCAATCGGGGAATTGCTGGTCAATGAATATACCCGTAAAGGCTATATAGATGGTCTGGCATGCCGCTTGCCTACTATCTCCGTGCGCCCTGGAGCTCCTAATTCGGCAGCATCATCCTTTGCTTCAGGTATTATCCGTGAGCCCTTGGCCGGTATTGCTACTACCTGCCCAGTTCCCCACAGTACTTTGATGTGGCTGTCGTCGCCACGAACTATAATCTCTAACCTCATCCATGTTTTATCTGTATCGGCTCATCGCCTGCCCTCGTGGCGTGTACTCAATATCCCCGGAATCTCGGTCACAGTAGGCGAGATGCTGGATTCTTTGCAGTTGGTAGCGGGAGAAACGGTGCGTTCTCTCGTAACAGATGAGATAAACCCTGCCGTAGCAGATATAGTGTGCACCTGGCCCGGTGCTTTTGATGTGCGCCAGGAGATGGCTCTCGGGTTTACTGCTGATTCTAGCTTTGATGACATGATCAAGCAGTATCAGGATGATGTGCGAGGCAGCCGCGGGTAATCGTAGCGCATATCTTGGTCGCTCTGTCTATCACGTTCGTCCTTGCCGTTCGTAGAAGGGGCTGGTTTTCGGCGCGTCTGTGGATAACTTCTGCAATGCTCGGTCATAAATCCGCCGGGCACCCCGGAGTTATCCACAGATTTTTAAAAGACCTAGTGGGAACATGAATTTTTGCCCATACTGGTGCCATGAATAATACCTTTCAGCACCCCGAACGTCCGCCTCGCCCGCTACCTGCCGCCCCGTCTTATCCGGCCCACCCCGGTCAGCCCAACGCATACCCGCCCCCGGGTGCCGGGCACCATGTAGGCACTGGCCAGCACCCAGTTGCCCATTACCCTCCAGCGGTTCGCCCGCCAGAACAGGCAAAGAAGCTCAATCCCTACGGCACGATCTCCCTGGTCATGATGCTACTTATGACCTGTGTAGGGCTTGCCAACTTCATCTTCTTCGACTGGGAACTCAGCATAGCCCTGCCCACAGGGTTTACCTGGCTTGGCGCCATGGGGCTGGCAATGGGGGCCCTCTTCGTGAGAGGCCGAGAGAAAATAACCGCGATTTTTGCCCTGATTTTGGGGGTGTTGATTATCGTTGCTGCCCCGCTGTTCTTCATTCTCGCCATAACCTTCATCATGTGGGTGGGAGGAGGCTTCGCCTAGAGGATGAGGCTGCAAGCCTACCCCCTCATACCCCGGTATGATTTGTTGTTTTCTGGGCAGGTTAACGCTTACACTAAAAGAGAACTGCACCACATTTATCTCCGCTAGTGAAGGGCCAGCACCATGAGCACAACCCCCACACCCCCGACCCAAGCACCGGAAGCTGCGCACCGGCGTCCGCCTGCCAAAAAGAAAATGAGCACCCTCACCAAGGTGCTCATTGGTCTGGCTGTAGGCGTCATCGCCCTCATCGCCATCGGCGCGCTAGTCGTGGGTAGCATGTTTGGTGGCAACACCAGCGCTCAGAACTCCATCCCCTCCACCGACTACCTGATTTTGAGCGACGAAGGCGTCAGCAACAAAGTACGGGTGGACGGTACCATCGCCCCCGGCGAAGTCCGCTCCATCACCACCCACCTCACCAGCCCAATCAGCTCCGTTGAGGTAGAGGTCGGCGACCGGGTCGAGCTCGGCCAAACCCTAGCCACCATCGACACCTCCACCCTCCAGGGGGACCTCGATACCCAACGCACCCAGCTCGATGGGGCTGTCACCAGCGCCCAGGGTGCTCTGACCGCAGCCCAGACTGCCTACGACCAGTACAACCAGGGAATCACCAACGGCACCAACCCCGAAATTCTAGCGGCCCTCGCCACTCAGCGCTCCGCTAACGAACAGGCATCCCTAGCTGCCACCGACCTCAACGCCAAGTACCAGATGCGCGACCAGGCCGCTGCCGCCGGTGAAGACCTCACCATGATCAACGCCGAAGTCGCCGCCGCTGAGTCGGCCCTGCGCCTGGCAAACGGAGCAAAGGCGGACGCAGATACCAGCGTCACCACTGCCCGCAACTCCGCCAACACCCAGCTCGCAGCCCTCGAAACCGAGCTCAACAGCGCCCGCACCGCCCTGACCAGCGCAGAAACCACCCGTGACCAGACCCTCGGGGCCCTGCAGGGCGACCTCACCTCGGCCACTCTCACCTCGCCCATCAACGGCGTGGTCATGAGTGTTGCCAAGCCCGGTGCGCCTGCGACCGGCCCCGTCGTTACCATCGGTGACGACTCCAAGCTCACCATCACCACAAGCGTCCGCGAGGCTGACGTTGCCACCATCAAGGAAGGCAACCGCGTCACCTTTACAGCCGGGGCAACCGGTACCAAGGAGTACTCGGGTACCGTCACCTCGGTTGCGTCCATCGCTGACTCAGCCCAGCAGACCAACCCTGAGGCCGCTGCCGCAGGTATGCCAGGTGGCGGCTCGCCCACCTTTACCGTCACCATCGAGGTAGCCGGCAACCGAGATGGCCTCTACTTGGGCTCTTCCGTCAAGGCCAGCATTATCACCGCTGAAGAAGAAAGCTCCCTAGCGGTACCCCTCGACGCGGTCTATACCAACGACCTGGGGAGCGAGAGCGTCGTGGTAGCTGTGCCTAACGACGACGGCTCCTTCACCCTTGAAGAGCGCTCCGTTGAAACCGGCCTGGCTAACGAATTCGACATTGCCATCACCGGCGGTGACGTAGCCTCTGGCGACATGGTGCTCACCTACGGTGAGGCCTACCGCCACCGCGTGGGTGAAACCGTCACCCTCGATGCCGGCACCAGCTTCGGGTGGTAGCCATGAGCACCCTGCTCGATATGCAAGGCATCGTTAAAACCTTCAACGAGGGCACACCCAGTGCCATTACGGTGCTCCCCGGCGTTGACTTTCACGTCGATCGCGGTGAGTTTGTGTCGGTGGTGGGCCAGTCCGGCTCGGGTAAAACCACGCTGATGAACATCATCGGCCTGCTCGACCGGGCCACCTACGGCTACTACACCTTCGCGGGCGAGAACATACCCTCGCTCAGTGACGACGAACTGGCCTACTATCGCAGCCAGAACATCGGGTTTATCTTCCAGAGCTTCAACCTGGTGGGCCGTATTTCTGCCCTCAAGAACGTGGAAATGCCCATGATGTACGCCGGCATCACCCCCCGTGACCGTCGCGAACGAGCCGCCCACCTGCTAGAGCAGATGGGCATGGCCGACCGCATGAATCACAGCCCCGCGGCCCTCTCGGGCGGCCAGAAGCAGCGCGTCGCTATCGCCCGCGCCCTGGCCAACGACCCGCCCCTGCTCCTGGCAGATGAGCCCACCGGCGCCCTGGACTCCCAAACCGGCCGTATGGTCATGGACCTCTTCCACGAGCTCAACCGCGAGCAGGGCAAGACTATCGTCTTCATTACCCACAACCCCGAACTGGCGGCTGAGACCGACCGCATCGTCACCATGGTCGACGGTCGGATTACAGAGGAGGTTTCGCAATGAATGTGCGTGAATCAATCTCCCTAGCCCTGGGGAGCCTGCGCAACAACAAGATGCGCTCCTTCCTTACCCTGCTCGGCATCATCGTGGGTATCGCTTCGGTCATTACGATTTTGACCCTGGGGCATTCGCTGAAAACCCAGGCCTCTGAGTCGATTGTGAGCTCCGGTGCTAACGACCTGATGGTGAGCGTGGTGCAACGCCCCACTGAAGAGCAGGAGGAAGCGGGTCTGACCTCCGGCCCCATGCCCATGGGTATGCCGAACGGGGAATACATCGAGCCTACGGCTGAGTCCAAGTTCGACGAGGATGACATCGCTCGCCTCAAAGAGGCCCTGGGCGATAACATTGCGGGTATTCCCCTCGGGGCAAACTCCTACTTCGGCGTAGATCTGTTCGCCGGTGAGAATGAGGCCCCCTACACCAATGCCCAGTTCGTCAATATGGACTACCTGGAACTTAACCCGGTCACCCTGGTGGCGGGGCGCTCCCTGACCCAGGCGGATATGGACACCAAGCGGCCGGTCACCCTCCTTTCCATGGATCAGGCTGTCCCGCTCTTTGGGGACCCCCAGGCGGCAGTGGGAAGCGAAATTGATGTGCAGGCGGGGCTGACCTCGCGCACGGTTCTCGTGGTGGGTGTCTACCAGACCGAAATGGCTAGCGGCCCCTTTGCCTTCAACGGCCCCGGCTCGGTCTACCTGCCGCTGTCCCTAGAACCCGACTTCAACTCCTATAACAGCGACGGCTGGAATAGCATCACTGTGCGCCCCGCCGAAGGCAAGGACCTGGGGCAGGTCAAGGCCCTACTGCAGGCCCACCTGACCAGCATGTACCGCAGCGACGACCAGTTCATGGCTGAAATTCAGGACTTCTCAGCCATGACCGAGTCCTTCAATGCGGTACTGGACGGCATCAGCGCAGCTATCTCGGCTATCGCCGGTATCTCACTACTGGTAGGTGGCATTGGCGTCATGAACATTATGCTCGTGACCGTCACCGAACGTACCCGCGAAATCGGCATCCGCAAGGCCCTGGGGGCAACGCGAGGGGCAATCCGCCTACAGTTCGTGGTGGAGGCCATGATGGTCTGCCTGGTCGGCGGTATCCTCGGTGTTCTCATCGGTGGTGGCCTGGGCATGCTGGGAGCCAACATGCTGGGCACCTTCGTCTTCCCGCCGCTCAGCGCCGTGCTTCTAGCTCTGGGGTTCTCCCTGGCCATCGGTCTCTTCTTCGGCTACTACCCGGCCAACAAGGCGGCCAAGCTCGACCCCATCGACGCCCTGCGCTACGAGTAGCTACCCGTCTCACCCCGGGTGAGCAGACGAAAAATAAGGACGCCGCCCCGCACCTTTCTGCCAATTGGCAGGGAAGTGGGGGCGGCGTCCTTATCTTCGTGCGCTACCTGCGCCTAGCGCAGGGTCTCACCAATCTTCAGGTGTACGACCGAGGGGCCGCTGGTAGCAAGAGCCTGCTGGACGGTCTCGGCCAGGGTGTCCATGGTGGCTGAGAAGCCGGTAGCACCGAAGCCCTCGGCCAATTTGACCCAGTCGGGCTGCACCAGGTCTACCGCCACGGGGGCGATGCCGCGGTCGCGCTCGTTCTGGCGGATCTCGCCGTAGCCGCCGTTCTCGACGCAGATGATGGGGAGGTCGAGCTGCTGCTCAACGGCGGTCATGAGCTCCTGGATGGCGAACATGAGGGCGCCGTCGCCGAGTAGGCAGACCACAGGACGCTCGGGGGCGGCTACCTTGGCGCCAATAGCGGCGGGCAGGCCGTAGCCCAGGGTGGCGTAGGTTGCCATGTAGAGCAGGGAGTTGGGGCGGGCTGCGCGGTAGAAGGTGGTGGTGCCCATGTAGGTGACCTGGGAGGAGTCACCGGCGATAATGGTGTCTTCGGGCAGGATCTCCATAATCTTCTCGTTGAGCTCGGCCAGCTCGGGCGCGATAGCCCGCCCCTCGTTATCGAGGGCGTCGAAGATGTTTTGCAGGTCGCGGGGCTCGCGGGAGCCGGGAGCTAGGCCGAGCTCGGCGAGGGCGTCCAGAAGCTGCGGAATAACGGCCTTGGAGTTGCCCGGCAGCTCGATATCGGGGGTGATATTGGTGAGCATCTGGTCGCGCGTAATATCGATGCGAATGACGGGGCCAGCGGGGCGGATGTCGCCGTCCCAGAGCTCTGCTTCACCGATTTTGGAGCCGATAATCAGCATGGCGTCAGCCTCACGGCAGAAGGCGTGGGCCGCGCTCAGGCGCAGGTCGGCGCCGAGGGAGAGGCGGTGCTTTTCGGGGATGGCGCCCTTGCCGTTGACCGAGGTGATCACGGGGGCTTCCAGAGTTTCTGCCAGGCGGAGCAGGTCGGCTGCCGCGCCGATAGAGCCGCCACCGGCAACGATGATGGGTTTCTTCGATTCAGCCAGCATGCGGGCTGCCTCGCGCACGTCGTCGATGGGAGCGGGCTGGGGCTTGCCGAGGGGACGGGCCTGCAGGATGGCGGGGTCAAGCTCAACCTCGCGTTCGAGCACGTCAAGGGGTACTTCGATGTGGATGGGGCGCGGACGATTGTGGGCGAAGGAGCGGAAAGCGTTGTGGATGATGTCCACGGCTTCTTCGGCGGAGTTCACGCGGCGGGAGAACTCGACGATGGAGTTGACGGCGCCGGTGGGATTCTTAGTCTCGTGCAGGGCGCCGATGTCGCGGAACTCGTGGCCCACGGGGCGGCCGGGGGACAGGATAATCATGGGGCGCGACTCGGCATAGGCGGTGGCGGCACCCGAGAGGGAGTTGAGCAGGCCGGGGCCCGAAGTGGTGATGACGACGCCGGGCAGTCCGCGGGTCAGCGACCAGCCGTCCGCCCCGTAGGAGGCACCCTGCTCGTGGCGGGTGGTGACGGGGTGGATGTCGAGCTCTTCGAGGTGGCGGTAGAACTCGAGGTTGTGGGTGCCGGGAATGCCGAAAACGGTGTCGATGCCGTAGCTGCGCAGGGTTGCCAGAATGGCGTAGCCGGCGTTGCGGCGGGGCTCTGTGGTTTCGCCGGAACGGTCGGGAAGTGATGGGTGAGTCATGGTGGCCTTTCGTGGGCGCGGGGTGCGGGCTTCCGCTTTAGCATACGGGGTCAATGCATAGATATGCGGGATTTTCGCTCCTGAAATGTTATGCGGAGCACGGTATGTTTATGAGCGGACGTGCGTGGCAACTTGGCCGCACCGGGTGGCTCTGGTGGCAGATGTCCCGTTATGGTTTCATGCTGCGTCATAGAAAGACATTAAGGGCAAATATTCAGTAGACTGATTAAACATTTGCAGTCAACTCCCAGGACACCATGCCTACTCGTCACGCTCATCTTCTTGCCCTTACAACTCTCTCTGCCCTCGTCCTGACAGGGTGCTCAGTTACTCCAGCTGAGGAACCTGCCGGTGAAACCGCCACCCCCACAACGGCCGCAAGCAGTTCTGTAACCCCCAGCCCCACACGCAGCGCTAGCGCGACGGCGTCCTCACCCGCTCCTACCGCATCGGCCGCTAGCCCCGCGGCAAGCGCTAGCGCGACCGCGTCCGCCTCTGTGCAAGCCCAACCGCGGGCTAACGCCCCCAAGAGCGAGGTGCTCGGTGGCGGCGACCAGATTTTTGCCCACCGCTACGTGGCACTCTACGGCAACCCCGGCGGCCCGTCCCTGGGAGTTCTTGGTGAGCAGGGACCGGCTGAATCTGTTGCTCGCGTCAAAGACCTTGCCGCTGAATACCAGATGCATAGCGACGAAAAGGTCATCCCCGCCTTTGAAATCATTGCTACGGTGGCAAGCTCTGCCCCCGGACCTGACGGCGACTACTCCGATGAGGCAACCATAGACAGCTTGCGCCCGCTCATCGATGAAGCCCGTAAGAGCGGGGTTTACGTTATCTTGGACTTCCAGCCCGGTCGCAGCACCTTCACCGAGCAGGTCAAGCAGTATGAGGAGCTGCTCAAGGAACCCCATGTTGGCCTGGGTATCGACCCCGAATGGCGTATCTACCCCGGCCAGGTGCACCTGCAACAAATCGGTACTGTAGATGCTTCAGAAATCAATGAAACCCTGGACTACCTGGCAGCTCTGACCGATAAGCACCGCCTGCCCCAGAAGATGGTGGTGTTGCACCAGTTCACACACTCCATGATTACTAACCGGGCGACACTCGATACGAGCCACCCCGAGCTGGCCCTTACCCTGCATGCGGACGGCCACGGCACCCCCGAGCTCAAGGACGCAACTTACCAGGAGCTCATTCGTGATCTCGACCCGGCTATTAAGCCCTCGTGGAAGAACTTCTACGATGAGGACACCCCCACCCTGACTCCTGCCCAGACCTATGCCCTTACCCCCAAGCCCTATGTGGTGACCTACCAGTAGGGTCGGGGTTATCTGGCAAGCGAACTCTGGCGTGAATGTGACTTCTTTTCCCGAGCGGGCGTTAAAGAAACACCCGCCCGGGAAAAGAAGTCACATTCGGCATGAGGAAGCTGCCGGTATCTCCACGAGCCGGTACCAGCGTCCGCTTGCCCCGGTTTTGGCCCAGGCAGGGAAGAGGTGGGGGTCTGAGATATGTCCATCGGCCTCGACCGTGATGTGCCCCGCTTCACCTAGTTTTTCGAGGGAGCGTCGCAGGCAGGCCTCTAAGAGTAGTTCCCCCTGGTAAGGGGTTGGGGTGGTCGTCTCTCCGCAGAGTTCAGGCTGATCACCGGGAAAAACCGCTATCACCGCACACACCTGCCCACCGGCGTCCACTGCGATTGACGAGTAGTCGTTGTAGGCTTCGGCGGCATGGCGTGCCAGTACCGGCCGGTGGTCGCCCGATACGGGGTGCCAGCTGGCGTGCGTCCACTCGTAAAAATCGACGTAGGCCTGCTCGAATTCTGGGTAGCTCACGCTGCGTGCAGAGTGGGCGGACGCGTGCTCCCGCAGGTTCTGCGCGGAGCCGGTGGGCATGGTGGCGGGTGGAACCATCTGAAGAGTCTGGGCACCCAGCGAGTCGGCTAAGTGCAGAGTGGGTTCGCCCAGGTAGTCACGCATGAAGAAGGGTAGGGGAGCGGACGCCTGTGCCCGCGCCTGCCGGTAGAGGGCAGTACCTATACCTTGACGCCGCAGATGGGGCGCCACCGCAAGCTGGAGTTCATAGCGGGTGTGGTGGGCGCGGGCCGTCCACCAGGCAACAATTCCTACCAACTCTCTATCGTGATAGGCCAGGAGGCAGCGCGTGTGCTCATCGCGGGTGAAATCCGCGAAATACACGGCTTGCGCCCAGGTCGGCAGCTGCTCCCGATGGCCAGCTGGAGCTCCAGAATAAACCAGCTGCATACTAGCTATTCAGCCGTTCCTGCCATGCCCTCATGACTTCGGGTGCGGTGGGCTTAGTAGCAAGTGAAGCAACCACGTAGACCACCAGCGACGCTGCCAGACCGTAGTAAATCGGTTCGTTCGCCAGCACGCCAAAGATCGGCATGCACCCTAGGGTTACCAGGGAGCCTGCCGCCATAGAAAGCGCCGCACCCATACCGGTGCCGCGCTTCCACACCAGGCCGCCCAGGATTGCAACCATCAGGCCGCCCACCAGGATGTCGTAGGCAATGGTCAAAGAGGTGACGGTATCGGTCAAGAAAATAGCGATAAAAGTAACCAGCACGCCCAGTACCAGCAGGTAAAGGCGGTCAGCCTTAAGGGCGGCATCGGTTTCCTCGCCCTCCTCAAGTGCAGGACGCCCGGTGATAAAGGGAATTACATCTACACGGGCTACGGTGGCAGAAGCAATCAGGGCGCCCGACGCCGTTGACATCATGGCAGCCACACCGGCGGCCAAGACAACCCCTCCCACACCCGCAGGCAGGTAATTCTGCGCAATAGCTGCGAAGGCGTCGTCCTGGCTCTCAAGCTGAGGAGCTAGCACCGCAGCCGCCATACCGATCACCGCACCGGCTACGCCGTAGAGGGCGATATAGATACCAGCGCTCGCACCGCCCCAGCGGGCGACCTCGGGGGAGCGGGCTGAGAAGACACGCTGCCAGATGTCCTGGCCAACCAAAATGCCCAGGGTGTAAATCACGAACATGGTAATAATCGAATTCATGCCCATAGAACCTAGCTGGAAGAACTCGGCGTCCAACCGTTCAGTGAGGCCCTGCCAGCCGCCAGCTTGGTTTAGCGAGAAGGGCAGCATCAGCAAGAACATGCCCACGGTCATAATCGCGAACTGCATCATGTCGGTCAGGGTAATGGACCACATGCCGCCCAGTAGCGAGTAACCAATGACCACCAGGGAGCCAAGAAGAATAGCCCAGGTGCGATCCATATCGAACATCACGCGGAAGATTGAAGCGTAGGCGGCTGTGGATGTCACTGCAATCATGACGGTGTATGCCAGCATGACGATAGAAGAAACCTGGGTCGCTCGTACCCCATAGCGTAGGGAAAGCATTTGCGAGACGGTATAGATCTTGAGCCGCGAGATAATGGGCGCAAAGACTAGGGAGAGTAGTAGAACGCCCGCCGCAATAGCCACGACCAGCCACATGCCTGACAGGCCATAGGTGTAGCCCAGGCCCACACCGCCCACGGTTGAGGCCCCGCCCAGCACTACCGCGCTCATGGTGCCGGTATAAAGGAGCGGGCCCAGGCGTCGCCCGGCAACACGGAAGTCTTCGGTACTGTTGGCGCGGCGCTTGCCGAGGTACCCGAAGAAAACGAGGGCACCGAGGTAAAGCAGGATAATGGCGAGGTTCATGGGTCGCCTTTCGTGGTGATACGGCTTTAAGGTCGTGATGTAGCATACGCGATGGTTGTCACATATAGAAATTGTTGGTGAGCCTAGGAAGGCGTTTGTAGATTCCCCGCTGACCTCGATACGAGGAATACCTAATAACCGCATAAAAGCGTTGCACGCCAGGGGAATGGCGTGCAACGCTTTTGGGGTTCAGCAGAATACTTTTACCTATCGAGCACCGTGTAATTGATAGGTGCGTTTTCCCTTAGTTCCTTGTTGGCTTTCTCCACCTTAAGCTGGGTGAGCAGGAGAAGAATGATGAGGTTGACCGCTGCCGGGATCCATAGGTACATGATGTAGAGCATCTGTAGTGCAGATTCTGATTGCTCCGGTGCGTTAGCGACGTAGCCGCTGAAAGCGAGTAGCCAGCCAGCGAGCGCAGTGCCTACACCGCCACCGATCTTGACACCCAGTGAGGTTGCGGAGAACATGGTTCCATCTACCCTCTTCTTTTTGGAGAGGAAGGTGTATTCCGAGGCTTCAGCGATGAGTGCGTTGATGGTGCCCTGGAGGGGGCTCATTCCGATGGAGGCAATACCGGAGAAGACCAGCATCAGGGGGATATTGCCCATGTAGGCTGCCACGATTACAAGAACGCGGGCAACGAACGCGATGATGTAGCCGATGACGTTGATTTTGTACATGCCTTGGAATTTTTTCACCACGATGGGGGTGAAGAGCAGGCCAATGATGAGGGGGACGTTGATAGCCCAGGCGAAGGGGCCGAGGAGCTTGGCATCACCCAGGATATAGGTCATGAAGTAGATGCCCATGCTCAGTGTAGTGTTGAAAATTTGGTTGAGCAGGAAGACTGCAAGAATCAGGAGATAGAACTTGTTGCTTCCGAGCAGGCCGAGGGATTCTTTGAAGCTGTACTTCTCGGGAACAGGGTTGTTCCTCTCGTGAATGATGGGGATAGCCTGGGTTTCTTCTTCAAGGACTGATTTGGGGAGCTCCTTGACGGAGAAGACGGAGAGGGTATTGACGGCGAGGCCGATGAGGGCGTAGATGATGGCGATGGTGCGCCAGCCTTCTGCGCCGCCGCCGAACATTTCGACGCCTTGAACGGTGATGCTTTGAATGAGGAGGCTGGTGCCGAACGCAAACATGAAGCGGGTTGAACCCATCTGTACGCGCTCGTTACCGTTCTTGGTGATGAGTGAGGTGAGTGCGGAGTAGGCAATGTTGTTGGCGGTGTAGAACACGCCGTTGAGGAGGGTGTAGGCGATGAAGAACCAGGCGTACTGGGCGAAATCACCGAGTGATGGCGGAATCGCGAAGATGGCGATAATCATTGCGGCGCAGCCGACGTAGCCCCAGAGCATCCAGGGGCGTGCTTTACCCATGCGGGTGTTGGTTTTGTCGATCATTGCCCCAAAGAAGAGGTCGGAAACGCCGTCAAAAATCTTGGAGACAAGAATGAGGGTGCCGATAATTCCTGGGTTGAGTCCTACCGTGTCGGTAAGGTAAATCATCACGAATGATGCGAGGAAGGCGTAGACCACGTTGCCGGCGACATCGCCGGAACCGTAACCTACTACGTTGTACCATTTCAGGTATTTTGTTTCTTTCATTGTGTTACCTTTTGCCTGTTTCTCGCGCTATAGGGTGGGGGCGAGAGTGAAACCAAAGTTGATGTTTTGTGCGTTGAGTTTGTACTCGTCTAAGACTTCGGGGCCGCAGCTGTTAGACCCGATTCCGTTGTGGGCGTAGTCGAGGCAGAGGACTGTTGAGTCGGCTTCGACCAGCTCGAAATTATGGTTTTTGTTCGTCAGCTCTTCCTGCGTGTAGTGGGAGGCACTGAACGAGAAGGGGTGTTCGGAGGCTACAGAGAGCTGATGGTGGGGGCTTGATAGGTGGACGTAGTCGCAGTCGAATCGGCTACCGTTTTCCTGCGGCATGATGTAGTCCTCGTGGAGATCTTCGACGGAAGATTGGAAGGTGCCGTGGTAGCTTGCTTCATGTTTGTCGCTGTAGCTTTCATAGGGACCCATGCCGAAGTACTCAACATCGGCAAAAGACTTGTCGAGGAAGAGGCGAACTCCGAAGCGGGGGAGATCGGGGAATTCTGGGGCGCGTTCGATGTTGAATCGAGCGGTGATTTTTCCGTCGTTTGTGATGTTCCAGAGGACGGTGCCGGTGAAGATGGGTTGCACTGTGGGGGCTACCATGCTCAGGGTGCAGGAGATGGTGACACCGTTTTCGGTGTGCGTGTATCCACTGGTGTAGACCCTTGAGTAGGCCTGGTGGTAGTGCGCTTCTGCCCATTTGAGTTTGATGTACATGTCATTATCTGTGGGTGCCCGCCAGATATTGATGTTCATGGGCTGGGTGAGGAGGTTGTGGTCTTTGGTGGAGAGCTGGTCGAATACACCGGTTCGTCGGTTGAAGGTGTAGGTGAATCCATCGCCTTGGACGGTGTAGTGCTTACCTGTTTCGGTTACAGCGAGGTTCTGTGCGTTGTTGGTGGTGCCCAGAATATCTAGTGCCTTGGCATGGGTGGGGTTGATGGTGTGGACGGGTACTTCGTCGCGGCCGAGGAAGAGGCCTGTGGGAAGTAGGGGGAGGTCCTTCTTGAGAATGTATTCGATGTGGAGGTAGCAGCGTCCGCTGGTGAGCGAAGGTGCCTCAAGGTTAATGGTGGTTTCTTGGTGGGGGAGGAATGCCTGCTCAAAGTGGTAGGTGCCTGATGCTACTTCTATGCCGTCCTGGCTGAAGGTGTATTTCAGTTCTATGGCTTCTTGTGCGTCGGTGAAGTCAAGGTAGTTCTTGAGGGTGAGGGAGCCGGATACGGTGTCGAAGGAGACGACTCTGAGGGGGCGGTAGACGTTGCGGTATTCGAGGAGACCAACGTGGGGAGTGCGGTCGGGGTAGACAAGGCCGTCCATGCAGAAGTTTCCGTCGTGTACTTCTTCGCCGTGGTCGCCGCCGTAGAGGTATTTGGGTGTGCCATTTTCGGTGGTACCAGCGTAGATGGCGTGGTCGCACCATTCCCAAACGAAGCCGCCGCACATTGCCTGGTTCTGGTCGATGACCTGGAAGTAGTCTTCGAGGTTGCCGGGGCCGTTGCCCATAGCGTGGGCGTACTCGACGAGGAGGAAGGGCTTATTGGGGTTGCTGTTGAGGTACTGTTCGATGTCCTCGAAGGGCGGGTACATGCGGCTGTAGAGGTCGATGTTGGAGTAGTCGTAGCGGCGCTTTTTGTCGTCGTAGTAGGCGCTTTCGTACTGGGTGATTCGGGTGGTGTCGTAGGACTTGACCCAGGCGAGGGACTCTTCGAGGGTAACGCCGTAGCCGCATTCGTTACCTGCTGACCAGGAGACAATGCTGGGGCGGTTCTTTTCGCGGAGCACGCAGAGCTGGACACGGTCGAGTGTTGCTTCAGTCCATTCTGGGTTGTCTGAGATGCGTTCGTTCCAGTGATTTACCTGGTTGTCGAAGGAGCCATCTTCGAGGTACTGGACCTGGGTGCCGTGGCTTTCGTTGTCGGCTTCGCTCATGACGAGGAACCCGTACTCATCGCACATTTGGTAGAAGTAGGGGGAGTTGGGGTAGTGGCTGCTACGGATAGCGTTGAAGTTGTGCTGTTTGATGAGTCCGAGGTCGCGTTTGATGTGGTTGTAGTCCACGGTTGGGCCGGTGACGGGGTCGGAGTCGTGGCGGTTTACGCCGCGGAAGGTGATGGGCTTGCCGTTGAGCAGGATGACATTGTGTTCAATGCGAATGGTGCGGACGCCCACGCGTTCGGTGATGACCTCGTCCTGGGTTTTTAGGTGGAGGGTGTAGAGGTAGGGGTTTTCTGGGTTCCAGGTGTGGGCGTTAGGGATATGAAGGGTTGCTGAGTGAGTGAAGTTGGGGTTGGCAGCACTGGGTGTGAGCGTGGAGCTTGCTACCTCTTCGCCTTCAGCGTTGGTGAGGGTGAGTGTGGTGTGTGTTTCTTGGCTGAGGAAGTGTGCCGCGATGTTGAGGGTCGCGTCGCTGGTTTTTTCGTTGAGGTTGGTGGTGATGAAGTAGTCGTAGAGGGCGTGGCGGGGGCGGCTGAGAATGTAGACGTCTCGGAAGATGCCACTCATGCGGAATTTGTCCTGGTCTTCGAGGTAGGAGCCATCACACCACTTGTAGACAAGTACGGTGAGGCGGTTTGAGCCGTTGGTGAGGTATTCGGTGATGTCGAATTCGCTGCTTGCGTGGGATACCTGGCTGTAGCCGATGTAGCTTCCGTTGACCCAGAGGTAGAAGCATGAATCAACGCCTTCAAAGGTGAGGTGGGCGAGCGGGGCCTGCTGATCCTGGGTGTACTGGAAGTCTAGAGTGTAAAGACCGCAGGGGTTTTCGTGGGGTACGAAGGGTGGGTCAAGAGGGAAGGGGTATTTGAAGTTGGTGTACTGGTGGGCGTCGAAGCCCTGGGTTTGCCAGGCGCCCGGGACGATGATGGGGGACGCGTCGGTGTGGGCGTATGTGGCAGTGTAGAAGTCCTGTGGTAGTTCGGAATCGTCGTTGAAGTAGGTGAACTGCCAGGTTCCATTGAGGTTGAGGAAGCGGTCGGAGGACTCACGATTGTTCACCAGCGGGCCCATGTCATGGGAGGCAGGGACGTAGTAGGCCCGGGGGGCGAGGACGTTCTCGTGGAGAACGTTGAGGCTCTCGTGGTGCTTGGTGGGGTACATGCTCTCTTGTCCTTCCTGATGGAATTGGCTGAACCTCGGGTCCTGTTGCTATCGAGAGGGCTGAGGTTCAAGCCCTACGGTGTTCATATTAGTTCAAGATTGTTGCTTTTTGTAGATATCTGAACAAAAAATCGTTCCTTTTTGTTCAAAAGACTCATTTTGAGCATGTTTCAGCTCTGGAAATGCTTGTTTTTGTTTGATATTGTTCAGTTTAGAAGAAGTCGTTACAACCGGAATGAGGTTTAAGTGCTGGCTCAACAACGCCACAACGCAATCGTTGCAAAAGTACAGGAAAAAGGCACTGTTCAGGTCCAAGATCTGGCTGGCCTGCTGAATGTATCTGCGATGACGATTCGCCGTGACCTGGCAGAACTAGAAGAACAGGGGTTACTGAGCAGGGTTCACGGAGGTGCAACTATCTCTGAATCTACCCATGAGCCAATCTTTGCTGAGAAGACCACGCTCAACGCAGAGTCGAAAGCAAAAATTGCAAAGGCCGCAGCCCAGCTAGTCCGAAGCGGCCAATCAATTGCAATCGGCGGAGGGTCAACCAGCGCACGCCTTGCCCAAGAAATAGCTGCCCGCACAGAGCTTGAGAACCTCACCATCGTCACGAACTCCCTCCCCGTCTCTGACTTCTTCCACGGGTTAGCTGATACAAAGAACAAGCCCAAAGTGCTCCTTATCGGCGGTGAGCGCACACCCTCTGACGCCTTCGTTGGACCGCTTGCGGACGCAACCCTGGCAAACCTCAACATCGATGTTCTGTTTCTGGGTGCTCACGGGGTGACTCTGAAAGGCATGTACACCCCCAACATGAACGAGACCAGTACTAACAGAACTTTTATCGCAAACGCCCACGACACCGTGGCTGTTTTCGACTCCAGTAAATGGAATGTGGCTGGGCTATCTCGGTTTGCCTCCTGGGCAGACATCAACACCGTCGTCACCGACGAACTCACCCAGGAACGACACAACTTCCTATCCGACAACGTAGCTAAGGTGATTACCGCATGACCAACGTAAAAGTTACTAAAGGAACCCTCGCAGACGGGCGAGAAATCATCTTCTTCGATGACTCTGAACCCTACGTCTCAGGCCGGAAAACCCGAACCATCCGCGATACCCGCCCCCTGGAACCTCGCACTCTGCCTCCCCACGAAGCTGCCTGCGTGCGTACCGACCCTCTGACCGGCGAATCAATTGCTATCGCCGCTCACCGCAACAACCGAACCTTCCTGCCGCCTGCTGATGAGGACCCCCTGGCACCTGCTGGCGTAGGAACCGTACCCGGTGAAATCCCGGAAGAATCCTACGACGTTGTTGTCTTTGAAAACCGTTTCCCTTCACTGCAAGGGCCGCTAGAGACCCTCCGAGACGAGCCCCTTTTCAAGGAGACCACACCAGGCGGCCGTTGCGAGGTTATCAGCTTCACCTCAGACCAGTACGGTTCTTTTGGCTCCCTCAGCTATGAACGGGCACGCACCGTTGTAGAAGCTTGGACCCACCGCACCAAGGAGCTCTCAGCCCTCGACGGAGTCGTACAGGTCTTTCCTTTCGAAAACCGTGGAGAAGAAATTGGTGTAACCCTGCCCCACCCCCACGGTCAGATCTACGCCTACCCCTACATGCCGTCCTATACAGCTTCTGTTGCACGGCGAGCAGACGCATGGGCATCAGAAACCGGTGGAGACCTCCTGGGAGATGTTCTCGCTGCGGAACTTGCAGCAGAAGAACGAATCATTAGGAAAACCGACTCCTTTGTGGCGTATGTACCGTATGCCGCCAAGTGGCCTGTAGAACTTATGGTCATGCCCAAACGCCCGGTTCGTGACTTCACAGAACTTACCGAAGCAGAAAAAGACGAACTCACCGAGCTGTACCTAGACCTGTTGCATCGACTCGACAAATTCTTCGAAGGGGTAGACAAACTCCCCTACATCTCAGCCTGGCACCAGGCCCCCGTCATCGGCGGAAAAAACGTCTCACGCATGTACCTCCACGTTTTCTCCCTCCTGCGTGCCCCCGGAAAGATGAAATACCTGGCTGGCTCAGAATCCGCTATGGCCGCGTGGGTATCTGACACCACACCCGAGCGTATCGCCACCCGATTCAAAGAACTTGCTTCTGACGTATAAAGGAAACACACCATGCCTGCTATCTGGAAGAACACCGTACCTGCACAGACACTCCGCAAGAACGTCGAAGACCGCTTCTATACTTCCTTTGGGGAAGCCCCTTATGGAGTGTACTCAGCCCCTGGGCGCGTCAACCTTCTGGGCGAACACATCGACTACTGCGGTGGCACCGTCCTTCCCTTTGCCCTCCCCCAACGCACCTTCGTAGCAATGACCCCCCGCCAAGACGGAAAAATTACGGCAGTCACCGCTCAGGGTGATGCCGGTTCAACCGCCCCTGATAACAATACTGAAACCGTTCAGTTTGCTGAGGTGGGCACCCAGCCCCTCTCTGGCTGGCTCTCCTACGTTGCAGGTGTTCCCTGGGCTATGCAACAGCAAAAGCAGGGCGATTTTGCTGGTTTCTCGCCGGAAGGGTTCGGCGCCAACATCGCCATCGACTCTTCCGTCCCCCTGGGTGCAGGACTCTCATCATCAGCTGCCCTAGAGTGCGCTGTAGCTCTCGGCGTTGACGACCTGCTAACCGCCCAACAGCCCACTAGAGAACTTCTCGCCAGCACCGACCAGGGACGTGCCGCACTGGCCTCAGCCTGTATCCAAGCAGAAAACGACATCGCAGGGGCCTCAACAGGGGGCATGGACCAGTCAATTTCCCTCCGTGCAGAAGAAGGCTCCGTCCTCGCCATCGACTGCCGCGACTTCTCCACCCGCCCTCTTACCATCGATGTCGCCTCAGCCAACCTCTCCGTACTCGTGATAGACACCTGTGCCTACCACAACCTCTCCGACGGGCAATACGCCGCCCGACGGGTAGCAACCGAGGTTGCCCGCGAAGCCCTGGGCGTGAACCACCTCCGAGACGCTTTCCAGGGAACCCCCACCCTCAAAGAAGCCCAAGAACTCATCGAACAGTGGGATAACAACGTAGACTCCTACAACCTGCCCGACGGAACAGACCGGGCAGTAATCCGTGATGCCATACGCCACGTCTGGACCGAGATTGCCCGCGTTGAAGAATGTATCGCCCTCTTCGACAGCGTAAACTCACCAGCCGATGACGTATGGGAAAAGCTCGGTGAACTCCTCAACGCCTCCCACGACTCCCTCCGTGACCAGTACCGAGTCTCATGCCCCGAACTAGACACCGCAGTGAACGCCGCCCGCGAAGCAGGAGCACTAGGAGCCCGCATGACAGGAGGTGGCTTCGGTGGCTCTGCTATTGCACTGGTTCCTACTGAAAACCTGACGAACCTCGCTGAAGCAGTTGCAGAAGCATTCGACCGTGAAGGCTTCAACCCCCCAGAGTTCTTGGTAGCCACCCCCTCCCGATCCGCGGAGAAGGAGTAAGACCCTTCATGTCCACCTCCACCCAGAACCAGCCACAGGGAGCCGCAGTCACCCTCAAACACTCCGGCTACCAAGCAACAATTACCGAAGTCGGTGCAAACCTCTCATCGCTTACTTCCCCCAAAGGGCGCCAGCTCGTACTCCCCGCCCCACCACACAAAATACGAGAAGCCGCCCGAGGCGCCCTCCTCGCCCCCTGGCCCAACCGCATAGCAGAAGGCCGATACACCTGGAAGGGCGCCGAGTATCAGCTGCCCATCAATGAACCCACCCTTAGAAATGCAATCCACGGACTCGCTGACTGGACCCGCTGGGAACTCAACCAAGCAATTAACACCCCCGACTCATCATCAGTCACTGCCAATCTCCACCTAGTACCCCAACCCGGCTACCCCTTCCCCCTCAAACTCACCGCAACCTACACCCTCACCGCCCAAGGGCTCACCACAACCTTCACCGCACTCAATACTGGAGAAACAACAGCCCCCTACGCCCTCGGCGCACACCCCTACCTCATGGCAGGCACAGAACAGGAAACCCCCGGCGCAGTCGACTCATGGAACCTCACTGCTCCTGTCTCTACCTACCTCAAGGTCAACGAATCCATGATTCCCACCCAGGAACTCCCCCTCACCGAAGACCTCAATCTCGCAGATACACTCCCCCTCAAGGGCATAAATCTCGACCACGCCTTTGGAGGAATCCAAAAAACTGCTGGAGAAGCACACATCGTCCTCACCGCTCCCAACGGTGAAGCCACCCGACTAACAATCGGAGACGGTATCGAATGGTTGCAGTTCTATACAGACGGAACTCAGCGGCGAGCCCTTGCTGCTGAACCCATGACAGCCCCCGCAAACGCCTTCAACAGCGGCACAGACCTCATTGAACTAGAACCACACCAAAGCCACACCAGCTGGTGGCGAATCCAAGAAGACTAGGGGCAAACCGGCTGCATATAAAAGTGTGGGACTTTGCGCCATAGTGCCCTCATATTTTTTATGCCCGCCCTGCTGCAAATTTATGCACCCCCGCCCCCGCCCTGAGCGGTAAGGACGCTTGCCCCCGCCCGGGTCCCCCTGGCAGTTTGGCATAGCTTTACCGGCACCTGAATAAGTATCGGTAGAGCATGTCTGCCAGCTGGAGAACCTGCCCCGCCGCTGCCCCGCAGGCGGGTTATAGTGGTAGCGATTCTAGTGCGCCCGGCCACACTAGCCCCGGGCTTAGCCCGCACCCAACCTGCCCCGCGCACTAAGCCAGCTACCCGCGTCCTACCCCTGGAGAACCCGTGACTCAAGCCTTCTTCTCAGCTGACCCCAACCGCGTCATCGCCACCGGAGCCGACGGCGTCGAACGCGTCGGCCCCGTCAACGCCGCCGAAGTACCCCGCTGGGCCGGCCTTGCCACCTTCGCCCGCCTGCCCCGCCTGGACGAGGTCGAGAAAGCCGACATCGTCGTGGCCGGTATGCCCTGGGACTCTGGCGTCTCCTACCGCCCCGGCGCCCGCTTCGGCTCCAACCACGTGCGCGAATCCTCCCGCCTACTGCGCCCCTTCAACCCGGCTGCCAACATCTCCCCCTTCAAGGAAGCCCAGGTGGCCGACGCCGGTGACATCATCGGCAACCCCTTCAACATCGAAGAAGCCCTCGCCATGTTCGAGGCAGGAGCCCACGAACTGACCAAGGACGGCGCCCGCCTGGTCACCATCGGCGGCGACCACACCATAGCGCTCGCCAACCTGCGCAACCTGGCCAAGAAGCACGGCAAAATCGCCCTACTACACTTCGACGCACACCTGGACACCTGGGACACCTACTTCGGCGCCGAATACACCCACGGCACCCCCTTCCGCCGCGCCTTCGAAGAAGACCTGCTCGACACCGACGCCCTCTGCCACGTAGGCACCCGCGGCCCCCTCTACGGCACCGAAGACCTTGAGGACGACGCCCGCTTCGGCTTTGGCATCGTCACCAGCGCGGACGTCTACTACCTGGGCGTGCAGAAGGTCGTTGAGCTCCTGCGGGAGCGCATTGGCGATAAGCCCCTCTATGTCTCCATCGACATCGACGTGCTCGACCCCGCCCACGCCCCCGGCACCGGCACCCCCGAAGCAGGCGGCATCACCTCGCGTGAGCTGCTGGAAATTCTGCGCGGCCTGCGCGGGCTCAACCTGGTGGGATCCGAGGTCGTGGAAGTGTCCCCGGCCTACGACCATGCCGAACTGACCGGCATCGCCGCCGCCCACACCGTCTACGAGCTCATCTCCCTCCACGCTGCCGGTGTGGGTGCTGAGCCGACCTCCCCGGCGTCCGGCGTCGCTGATATTACCTACGGTGGCAAGGAGTAACCATGAGCAAGATTGCAGCCCTACTGGCCGAAGCCAACCCTGCCGAAGCCCGCATTATGCGCCACTTCGCTGACCGCGCCGCCGGGTTCCGCCCGTCCGCTGTGCGCGACGTCTTCGAGGTGGCCATGCGCCCCGGCATTATCTCCCTGGCAGGCGGCAACCCCGACCTAGACCTGCTACCCCTCGACCGACTTGGGGCTATGAGCGCCCGCATTATCGAAGAAGAGGGCCTGGAAGTCCTGCAGTACGGCTCAGGTGCCGGCCTTGAAGCCCTGGCCGAGCTGGTGTGCGACTTCATGGAATCGGAAGGTGCCCGCCCGGCGGTCGATGACATTCAGATGACCGCGGGCTCCCAGATGGGCCTGGACCTGGCCACCAAACTCTTCGTCAACCCCGGCGATGTAATCCTGGCAGAGGGCCCCACCTACACCGGCGCCCTGGGCGTCTTCGAGGGCTACCAGGCGGACGTCCGCCAGGTACCCCTGGACGCGGACGGCCTCGACCCCGCCGCCGTCGCCCAAGCTATTGAGGCGATTCGGGCTGAGGGTAAGCAGGTCAAGTTCCTCTACACCATCCCTAACTTCCAGAACCCCACCGGCATTTCCCTGTCGGACGAGCGCCGCGCCGAGCTGGTGCGCGTCTGCCGTGAAGCCGACGTGCTGATCGTTGAGGATAACCCCTACGGCCAGCTCTCCTTCACCGGGGAACGCCGCCGCTCCCTCTACTCGCTTGACCCCGAGAACGTGCTCTACCTGGGCTCCTTCTCGAAGGTTTTCTCGCCCGGCGTGCGCGTGGGCTGGATGGTTGCCCCCTTCCGCGTGCGTAAGTTCCTGCAGATTGCGGGCGAAGCTGTGACCATCTGCCCGTCGGTGCTCTCGCAGCGCCTGGTGCTGGGCTTCATGAGCGAGGGTCTGTGGGAGTCCCACACCCGCGCCACCGCCGCCCTCTACGAGGCCCGTTGCAAGGCCGTGCTGGACGCCTGCGAGAAGTACATGCCCGAAGGCACCACCTGGACGGTACCCGAGGGCGGCTTCTTCACCTGGCTGACCCTGCCTGCCGGTGGCAAGTATGAGGACGCGACGGACGCCCTCGCCCCCGCGATCGACGCCGGTGTGGCCTTTATTCCCGGCTCGGCTTTCTACGAGCCGGTAGTCGGTGAGGACGGGGTCGCCCGCAACCCCGGCGCCAACCAGCTGCGCATCGCCTTCTCAGCCATCGAGCCGGACGCCCTGACCGAGGGTGTGAAGAGACTTGCTGAGGTTTTGAAGGGCTAGAGCTCTTGGTTGAATGCGACTTCTTTTCCCGAGCGGGTGTTCAAGCGTCACCCGCGCGGGAAAAGAGGTCGCATTCGTCTGTGCAGGGTTCTAAGGCTGTGTGCAGAGTTTTCCCTGCACACACGCCAAGAAACCTGCACAGAGGCCTACGATGGGGCACCTTTCGTTAACCTCCCTGCCCCATACTGGTGCCATGCGTATTTTTGCTCACCGCGGGGCGTCCGGAACCCGCCCTGAAAACACCCTCGCCGCCTTTATCGCCGCCGCTGACTCCGGCGCGACCTGGGTCGAAACCGACGTTGACATTGCCGCCTGTGGCACGCCCGTCCTGCTGCACGACACCGACCTCGACCGTACCACCAACCTCACCGGCCTCCTCTACGGCTACACCGCCGAGCAGCTTTCCGGGGCGGACGCCGGTGCCTGGTTTTCGCCCGACACGGTAGGGGAGGCGGTGCCCACCCTGGCCCAGCTGATTGAGCTGGCCAATGAACGCGGGCTCAACCTCAATATCGAACTGAAATCTAACGAACAGGGGGCAGAGCGTTCCCGTCTGCTGGTTGACCGGGTCATTGAAGAGCTGGCCCGCCTGCAACCGGGGCGGGAGGTGATCGTCTCCTCCTTCAACCACCTGCTCCTGGCCGAGTTCAAACGCCGCGCCCCGCAGTATGCGGTGGGGGCCCTCTTCGTCACCGAGATGTTCCAGCCCGACTGGCGCTCCGTTCTAGAACTTATCGACGCCAGCGCCGCCCACCTGGAAGACCGGGGCTTGACCCGCGCTACCGTCCGCGCTCTGCGCGAAGCCGGGTACGAGGTCAACGTCTGGACGGTCAACAGCCCCGCCCGCGCCAACGAGCTCAAAAACTGGGGCGCCACCGGCGTCTTCACCGACTACCCCGAGCGGCTGTTGCACCTAGAGTAATCAGTAATCTATACCCCCTTGATTTTTCAATCAAGGGGGTGTAGATTTTAAAAATGAGCAAGCGATAGAAGCTTATTAAAATACTGCCGCCTGAGGCTCATGACTGGAGGTAGAAAAATGCAAGAAATTAAAGCAACAGCCCGTAAGGATGGACGCTGGTGGCTGGTTGATATCCCTAGCCTCGACAGCGCAGGCCAAGCTGCCAAACTTGATGATGTTGAGCGCGCTGCCCAGGAAGTGATTGAGCTGGTGACCGAGCAGAAGCCCGGTAGCTACAGGTTGCTCATTGACTACATCATGCCCGCAGATATCAGGATTATCTGGGAAGGCTCAAAAGAGCGCGACCGTAAAGCTCGTGAGGAGCAAGCTATTGCGGCTCGGCTGGCTCGGCAGACCGTGCAAGGGCTTCTTGACCGCGGGTATAACCAAAAAGAAACGGCAAAGCTGCTCGGCCTATCAAATCAGAGAGTTAACCAACTGACCCACAGCTAGAGAAAGCGTGCAGTAAATTCCACCGGGGTACTGTACGTGCCCGCCCTCACCGCCGCCACGCGGTCGGGGCGCGAGCGTCCGCACCCTTGGGCTTGATAGGCTTGAATTCCATGGTGAACAAAATTGGCTTTGACCGTGAGAAGTACATCGAGATGCAGTCTCGACACATCCAGGAGCGCCGCGAAGAAATCGGCGGCAAGCTCTACCTCGAAATGGGTGGCAAACTCTTTGACGACATGCACGCCTCCCGTGTGCTGCCCGGCTTCACACCCGACAACAAGATCGCGATGCTGGAGCAAATCCGCGACGAGGTAGAGATCCTCATCTGCCTCAACGCCAAGGACCTGCAGCGCAACAAAATCCGCGCTGACCTGGGCATTACCTACGAAGATGACGTGCTCCGCCTGGTCGACGTCTTCCGTGAGCGCGGCTTCCTGGTCGAGCACGTGGTGCTCACCCAGATGGAGGACGACAACGCCAAGGCCGTTGCCTTCAAGCAGCGCCTGGAGCGCCTGGGTCTGAAGGTTTCGCGTCACCGCGTCATTCCCGGTTACCCCACCAATACCGACCTGATTGTGAGCGAGGACGGCCTGGGCCGCAACGAGTTCGCGGAAACCACCCGTAACCTGGTGGTTGTTACCGCTCCCGGCCCCGGTTCCGGCAAGCTGGCAACCGCCCTGTCGCAGGTCTACCACGAGAACAAGCGCGGCGTGAAGGCTGGCTACGCCAAGTTCGAGACCTTCCCCATCTGGAACCTGCCCCTGGAACACCCGGTTAACCTGGCCTACGAGGCTGCGACCGTTGATCTCGATGACGCTAATGTTATCGACCATTTCCACCTGACCGCCTACGGTGAGTCCACCGTTAACTACAACCGCGACGTTGAGGCTTTCCCGCTGCTCAAGGTGTTGCTGCAGAAGATGACCGGCACTACCCCCTACCAGTCGCCCACCGACATGGGCGTGAACATGGCCGGTAACTGCATCACCGATGATGCTGCCTGCCGTTATGCCTCTGAGCAGGAGATTATTCGCCGCTACTTCAAGGCCCTGGTGGACGAGGCCCGCGGCGGCCTGGATTCCACCCAGTCGGACCGCGCTGCCGTGGTGATGGCCAAGGCCGGTATCAAGGAAACCGACCGCCCGGTCGTTACCCCCGCCCGCCTGCGCGAAGAAACTACCGGTGCCCCCGGTGCGGCGATCGAGCTGGCAGATGGAACCATCATCACCGGTAAGACCACCGACCTGCTCGGCTGCTCGGCTGTTGCCCTGCTCAACGCGCTCAAGCACCTGGCTGGCCTGGACGACAACAAGCACCTGCTGTCGAACGAGGCCCTGGAACCCATCCAGCGCCTGAAGACCCTGCACCTGGGTAGCCAGAACCCCCGCCTGCACACCGACGAGGTACTGATTGCCCTCTCAACCTCTGCGGCCCACGACGAGGACGCCCGCGCCGCCCTTGAGCAGATTAAGAACCTGCGTGGGGCTGATGTGCACACCACCACCATTTTGGGTTCGGTGGACGAGGGGATCTTCCGCTCCCTGGGCATGCTGGTCACCTCTGACCCCAAGTTCCAGAAGAAGGCTCTCTACCAGAAGCGCTAGGCTTCCCCGGTAGGGCTTCTGAGTAAGGACGCCGCCACCCGCGCCCCTGCCCTGAGGCAGGAAAGCGGGTGGCGGCGTCCTTGTTTAAGGTCTGCGGGTTAGCTGGTGTGGCCAAGTATACGAAGGTGGTGGGTGTGTTTTCTGCGTAGGTTTGATAGTTTCGAAATAGAAATATATTGCATATCTAATACTAATTACCGCTGTGAAGGGGAGACTAATGACTCAACAAACTGAAGAAACGCACTACGACTGGAACTCCCGCTCACCTGAGGTGCAAGCAGATCAGATTGCTGCTTACGACTCTATGCGCACCCGGTGCCCCGTTGCTCACGATGAGTTTATGGGCTACACCGTCTTCAAGAACGAGGACATTCGGTATGTGCTTGAACATCCTGAGCTTTTCTCTAACCGGGTATCAAACCGTCATATAGCGGTTCCCAATGGAATGGACGCACCGGAACACACTGCTTTCAGGGCTATCAACGATAAGTACTTCACCCCCGAGCGTATGCAGGCTTTTGAGCCGCAGATTCGTGAAGTGGTGCGGCAGCTTGTTCGTGATACTCCTCGTGGTGAGACGGTTGACATCATGGGGGAGTTCGCCACCCGCTACGCCATGCGCGTGCAAAATGCTTTCATGGGGTGGCCAGAGAGTCTTGAAGAAGCTTTGATCGCCTGGATGAACAAGAATCGATCTGCCACTCTTAAGCGTGACCGCGCTGAAATCGCTGCAGTTGCTTTAGAATTTGACGGCTACATTCGCGACCTTCTGAATGAGCGGCGGATGAACCCTGCGCTTCAGGACGTCACCGCCGAGCTCCTGCACGATCGTGTGGAGTTGCCGGGGCAGGAACCTCGCGTCATGACGGATGAAGAAATTGTCTCTCTCATTCGAAACTGGACGGTCGGGGAGCTGTCAACGGTTTCAGCTATCGTGGGAGTCATTGTGAACTTTTTGGGTGAGCACCAGGGTGAGGCTGACCGCTTGCGGCAGCATCCCGAATATATTGGTCATGCGGTGGAAGAGATCTTGCGTTTGCAAGATCCCCTCGTTGCTAACCGCCGTGTAACAACTGCAGATGTTGAAGTCGGCGGTCGTACGATTCCTGCTGGATGCCCGGTGACCATCAACTGGACGTCGGCTAACCGTGATGAGGATGCTTTTGAGGATGCCCTGGACTACCGTCCTGATCGTGATCAGTCGATGAATCTGACCTATGGAGCGGGAATTCACGTGTGCCCTGGGGCTCCTCTAGCTCGGTTGGAGCTGCGCGTACTGGTTGAAGAGTTGCTTGCAGCGACGGAGTCAATCACGGTGGAGTCTACCGTGAATGCTCAGTTCCCGGTGGCGGGTTATTCTTCGGTGAAGGTTGTCGTGAGGTAGATGAGGGCGGCGACGTCCGTAATCTGACGGCGCGCTGTCTCATCACCAACGTCCGTAATAACCCCGCACTTAAGCGTATAACCCCGCACTTAACTGCGGGGTTATACGCTTAACGACGCGGGAAACCTCCGGGGTGCTAGCCGGTGTAGGTGGCGTCGTCGACGGGGGCGCCCCAGTTGACGAATTCGCCGTCCTCGTTGAAGGGGGTGACGGCGATGTGGGTCATGGGCCCGTCGCTAGTGGCACCGTGCCAGTGATTGACGCCGGGTTCGAAGAAGAAGGCTTCACCGGGCGTGAGGGTTTTGGGTTCCTGGCCTTCAAGCTGGTAGACGCAGATGCCGGAGGTCACCACGATGAGCTGGCCGACGTCGTGGGTGTGCCAGTTGGTGCGGGCTTCAGCCTCGAAGGTAACAGCCAGGGACTGTAGCTGGCTGCTGGGTGCCAGCGGGTGCATATAGGCCTGGCCGGTGAAAGAACCGGCAGGCGCGGGCTTGCCCTGCGGGAAGAGCTGATCTGAGGGAACGGATGATGCGGTCATGGGAATCTCCTGTGGTTGGCTTCTCCCATTATGGCTCGCAGAAACTAAAATTTGTAGACCAGATATGTATTTTACGACTTCCCTAGCGCACCAGGGTAGCCTGCTTGAAGCTGGGGTCAGGGGCGCAGGTCACCGCGTATTTAGTGGCGGCCAGCTCGTCGATTTTGACCACGTAGTTCTGCGTTTCAAAATAGGGCGGGATACCGCCGAATTCCTCCACGGCACCGGGTCCGGCGTTGTAGCCTGCCAGCACAATATCCTGAAGCGAAGTTTCAGCCGAGACATAGGGGGCTAGACGCTCAGAAAGATAGGCCAGGTAGCGGCCCTGGGCGGCGATGGAGTCTTCGGGGCTGTTGATGTCCCCCTCGCCCCAGATGTCCCAGGTGTCTTGGGTGAACTGGGCCAGGCCGTGGGCGCCTGCGTGGGACTGGGCGGTGGTGACCCAGCCTGATTCGGTTTCTAGCTGGGCTGCCAGCACGCCTGCGCGGAAACCAGAAACCTGGGCGGCAGCTTCAATGTCGTCCCGCAGTTCTGTGGGGGCGTAGGTCAGGTCGGTTTGCCCGCAGTAGTCCTCGTAGGTAGCAGAAAGCCCCGCGACACCGGCTGTCATCAGCACTGCTGATGCCACAATCTGCCAGTGCGCGACCAGTCCTGCGCCGATGCGCAGGGCTAGATTGGGCTTGGTGCGTTCACTTGTCATCAGGTCAAGACTACTGGAAAACCCTCCTACCCGTCAGGTGCTCACCTGCCCTACACGCCCTAGGGTGATGCACCCAACCCCGGCACTAGGGGCTACTGCCAGATGCCCGCTGGTGGCGGCGTCCGCGACTTTAAGCCAGCTCTAGCTGCCGGTGACGGTGATCTGCCCGCGGGCCCCGCGTTCGGCGGCGGCAAAGTTGTGGTTGACGAAGGTGTAGGTGCCCGGTTCGGTAAAGACCATTTCGACGAAGCCGCCCTGGGCGGCTGAAAGGTCGAGGGACTGGGCGCCGCCCCCGCTGGAACCAAATGCGTCTACGCCGTCCTGGAGCAGGTAGCCGCCTTCCTTGTAGACCGTGTCGAACTGGCTACCCACCACATGGAAGCTCAGTTCCCCGTTGGGCCCGGCATTGAGCACCCAGATGCGTACGCGCTCGCCGACGCGGGCGGTGAGGGGGTCGCGTAGGTACTGGGTGGCGTGGCCGTTGAAGAGGGTGAGGGTTGGGGTGCCAGCGGCGAGGCCTTCGGGGGAGATGTCGGTGAGGACGCCCTCGCCCGGGTTGGCGGTAGAGGTTCGGGTGCCCGTGGTTTCGGTCAGGGCTACCTCTGACTGCACCAGCAGGTATTCGCGGTCTACCTCGGGCAGGTCGGCGGGGTCGATAATGACCGCCCCAAACATTCCCGCTGCCAGGTGGGTACTCATGGGCATGGTGGAGCAGTGGTAGAGCCAGATGCCCGAGCGCACGGCTTCAAAACGGTAGGTGAGGGATTCACCGGGGGCGATGGTGCGCATAACCTCGTCGGGGGAGACGGTTCCGGCGTGGAAGTCTACCGAGTGCCCCATGCTCCCGTTGTTGACGAGTGTAATTTCAAAAATATCGCCCACGCGCCCGCGCAGGGTGGGGCCCATGTAGGAGCCGTTGAAGGTCCAGGCGTTGAGGTTGACCCCGGGGGCAATTTCGCGGGGGAGTTCTTGCACATCGAGGGTCTGGCGGTGCACGGTGCGGCCGTCCACGGTTTCTCCCTCGGGTACGGGGGCAAGGGCGGCGTTGCGGGTCTGGTAGTCATCAGAGATATCGCCCTGCAGGTCAATATCGGTGGGGGCTAGTACCGAGTTGGTCACCCCGCTGGTGCTGTGCCCGGCGTGGGCTGAACTGTCGGCGGCGCTGGTGCCCGCCTGGGCGGCGTCCGCCCCGCTTGCTACCACCGTGAAGGTCATGCCCATGGCCTTGTGCCCGACAACCGAGCACCAGCCCTCTAGGTCACCGGTGATGATGCCGACGTCCACGCTCTTGGTTGCCCCGGGGTCGATGCGGCCGGTGGTGGTTCCGTTGGAGAAGGTCAGGTCGTGGGCGTTCTTAGTATCGGTGTTGGTGACCTCAATGACCAGGCGGTTGCCTACCGGCACCTCTGCGGTGTCGGGGGTAAAGCGCATGTCGGCGGTGGCTTCGACGGCCAGGGTGGTGGTTTGGCCGGTGGCGATCCCGGCGGACGATGGCGCGGCAAGTCGTGCGCGTGCCGCCGGGTCAACCGCGACCCCTAAGGCTACGATCAGAGCCACAGCCAGAGCACCGATGAGGGCATTGCGCAGGTGGGGTACGGGAGTCGGTGTGAGCGCCTCGGGGTCGGGGGTGGGGGCCTCGCCGCGGGCCCGGGCCTGAATCATGGCCTTGCGCGCACTGACGGAGGCCCGCACCCCGCGCATCATGAGCGGGATGAAGGCGAAGAGGGTAAAGGCTCCGAGCAGGGAGGCGCCGGTGCGCACCCAAGAGCCGGTGAGGGAAACCGGCAGGATGAAGATGAGCAGGGAGAGGTTGACCATGACGGTGCGGCCCGCAGCGAAACGGTTGAACTCCTTGTTAGCGGCGCGGACGGCCTTGGGGCCGCCGCCCATACGGGCGGGCAGTAGGTAGGTCATGGCACCCAGCAGGGTTTGAGCCAGGAAGCCGGCAACAAACATGGGGGTGACCGGGCGCAGGGTCAGGGAGTCAAAGGGGGAGGTGGCCACCAGGTAGGCAGAGAAAAGGACGCCCGCGGTCAGCCAGACCATACCGGCAGCTACCGAGAAGGTCGCGTAGTCGGCAGGCTTCTTGGCGGCAGCGGTGCGCACCATGAGGGCAAGAACTAGCCCCAGGGCACCGGCGTAGAGCAGCAGGCCGGCAACAGCTAGCCAGGTGAGACCTGCCAGGGCGCCGGCCACGGTGAGCCCCAACCCTGCACACAGGCCTGCCAGGGCGCGGGTGGAGCGGACGACGGCGTCCGGCACCATGACCGTGCGCAGCATGGTCGGCCAGAGGGTCATCAGGGTACCCACCACCGTGATACCCACAAAGCCCAGCACATTGATAGCCTCGTGGGCCAGCAAAAGACGACCGTGCCAGGTGGCACTCAACCCGTCATAGGCCAGCAGAGCACCAAAAGTAGCGCCCACCGGCAGAAGCCAGGAGGCCGCAATGTAGTAGCGAATCGTCACCCCAAAGCGGGCAGGTAGGGCAGCACGCATCTGCTGCAGCAGGGCAACCCCGTGCCAGGTCACCGTAGCGCCCACGCCCACCGATCCGAGCACCGTCAGCGGGTAGAGAGAAAAGACCACACCCACCATCAGCACCACCATCGAGGCGTTGAGGGCATAGATACGGACCAGCTGCACCGGTCGAGCGGTATCGGGGAGCTTGTGCTTGAGCAGGGCCTCGGTGAAATGCTGGGACCAGACCAGAATCGAGTTGGTAATCAGACCCAGGGTGACCATGTGAACCATCAGCCAGAGGGATTCAGGGATCCACCTGTGGGTCATGAGCACGATGAAGAGGGCGAACATCCACACTGATACCGGCTTAGATGCCTTCCGATGCCAGGTGCGGCGGCCGCTGGCGATATCGCGGGCCTGCTGGTCGGTGACCGGTGCACCGGGAGCGTCGAGCGGACGCGCCCCCAGGGTCAGCTGCTCACGGTAACCGGGCCGGGGTGCGGCGTCCTTCTCAGGCATCTCAACTCCAAAAACTCGTATGCGTAATGCCGATTATATCAGTCTGGTTTTACGATGAGATGGCTCAGCATTGGGCATACCTCTGCCTATCGACCCTCTTGCTCCTCGCCTGGGGGCTCGTCGCAATTCACGCCAGCCCCGGCCAATAGGCTTCGGTATGCCCAATGCTTGCTAGTAACCGCACCGGTAAACTGAACAGTATGACCCTAGCTATCGTGATAACCCTTATATCCGCCTTGCTGATTGGCCTAGGCATCGTAGGTATTGTCTACCCCATTTTGCCCGGCTCCTTCGCAGTTCTCGGTGGCACCTTGCTGTGGGGGCTGACCCTGCGCGGGCCTGAAGGCTGGTGGCTACTGGGTCTAGGCCTACCCATCCTGCTTGCAGGTATGGCCGCCCAGGCTGTACTAACGGGCAAAACCCTCAAACAGCGAGCCATCCCTAACCGCTCCATCCTCTGGGGCGTGCTCGGCGCGGTCATTGGTATGTTCGTCATCCCCGTCGTTGGCCTCTTTGTTGGCTTTGCCCTTGCCCTGCTACTGAGTGAGACCGTGCGCAACCAGGGTGATATCGCCACCTCCGCTGGAAGTACCCTGGCTGCCCTCAAATCGATGGGCATCGGCATCCTCATCGAACTAGCCGCCGCCCTGACCACCGGAACCATCTTCACGATCTGCGCCATCACCTACTTCATCACCGCCTAACCGCAACCCGGTACCCGCATCTATTGAGTGAGCAGGTCGGTTATTTGCGCTAGGATCTCGGTTGGGGGAGCGCTCAGGTCGATACCGCGAATATGAATCCGTTTTCCTGCCTGAGTTGTCAACATCTCGGGTTCTGCACGTTCACCGTAGATAAGGGTGACATCATCTAGTTTCAGAGTATCTGCGTATGCGTTGAGCTGGTAGATATCGTTGAGTTTAGGATTAGCCTGCTTGTATTTCGTGTCCATCGCAAATCGGATATCGTGGTGGTGCTTCACGATGATATCGGGGCGGATATTTCGCCCTTCCCCCTTGTCACTACTCACAAACGGAGTGGAAAGTTGACCTTGCACCGTAAAATCTGAGGTCTGCTTCTGGAGAGCTTTGACCACGAAGCCTTCAAAGAGCTGAGGCATATCCAGAAGAAACCCTCGGGCAGGAATACTCCCTAGGGCGGTGTCGATACCTCGATGGCTAAGAAAGATACCGGCAAGGTTGAGTGCTTTTTGATAAGACGTAGTGAGTCTTGCCCCCTGGTGAGCGGGCAGAGGCTGACCCGGGTGAAGCGGGACTACCCCGATAAAGCGTGACAGGAGAGCACGAATTCGTGGCAAAAGCTGCACAGCCCCGTCATCATGAGGCACTAACATTTCTGCTTCAATGAGGGCAGAGAGCAGAATACGGTTCTCAGATATATTGTTGCTGTACTCGTCGAATGAGACCTCAAGAGGGTAAAGCATGCCATGATGGCGGCTGAACTGTTCTGCGGTTCTTATCCTGCCACGGAGATAGGGTAAGGACTCTTCGGCGTGCCAGTAGCCACTGATGAGCCCCTGACGAGTAGCGTCTTCAATGAGGGTGCATAAAAGGCTCATCATGGCTGAGGTCAATGTCTGCCCTTCAAGGGCTACCTCCTCGGGGCGCCAGTCAATACCGGTAGATGAGTAATCGAGCATCCAGAGCAGGGATCGTATGGGGAGCTTGGGCTCAATATGAATGACAAGGTTATCAACAGCCACGATTCCAGCTACATTCTCGACCTGTAAGTCGTAGGTTCCTGGAACATAGCTGGGCTGTACGGAGGCGATTTTCTGGTCGATGAGCCAGCGAGCCTGGGGCGTTGAGAGTTCAACAGCCCGGTGGGCTCCTGCTTCTTTGAGCTTGAGGGAACGCATAGGTTTTTTACTGAGCTAGTTCAGAGAGAATGGTGTTTAACGCAAAGCGTTCCCGGGTGCCGGTCTGCCCGTAGAAGTATTCGTCCAGAAGTGGCAGAATCTCTGAGTCCCAGATAAGTTTGAGTCCTTCTTCGGTAAAGGCCTCCTTACGCATGAAGTATGACGGACCAACTTTAAGATCTGGGTTGGGGATTCGCCGGTTGAGTTCCTTCCACGCGTCAAGGACAACACCTGAAAGGTTTTGCTTGCGAGCCCACAGTTCAAGGACGTTGGCTGTCGGCTCTTGTTCTGGGTGGAGATTGAAGAATGCAAATCGGCGGCGCATGGCTGAATCAACGAGAGCGATTGACCGGTCTGCGGTGTTCATCGTTCCAATGATGTAGAGATTAGCTGGTAGCGAGAACTGGTCTTGGGAGTACATGAGGTCTACGGCGTGGTCACGGTATTCCAAGAGAAAGTAGAGTTCACCGAAGATACGTGCTAAGTTACCTCGATTGATTTCGTCGATAATAAGGAAGAAATTTTGGTCAGGTTGCTCAGCCGCGGCTTCGGCTAGTTGCCTTAAAGGTCCCTGCCGTAACTGTAGTGAAGTGGTGCCACTGACATGGTCGAGTACTGGGCGGAAGCCTTCAAAAAAGTCTTCATAGGTGTAGGCCGGGTGAAACTGAACGAGTTTGACTCGGTTTTCAGCCCCGGCGAGAATTCGTGCAAGACGACGCGCCAGATATGTTTTACCGGTACCCGGTGGGCCTTGCAAAATCACCTGATGGCGCTGGCCAAGTACACTGATAAAGCGATCAAGCCACTGCTGGGAGACATTGAGGTTGTTCGCAGTTTTGTCGGGCAGCATGAGTTCTGGAGCTGGTTCTATGGCTTCACCACTCATATCGGTGGTGTCTGTAGCTGATACTTGCTGATCGCTGGTATCGCTGCTTGCCTCGCCAGCCCACTCTTCACTATCGAGGTAGAAGTGCCAGTCCTCAGAGCGACGTTCTTCAGCGATTCGCTGACGAATAAGGGCAGCCTGTCGTTGCCATGAGAGGTCTTGCTCATCGTCTTCGAGCTGACCTACAAAGTGTGTGGTGATTTTTCTGAGATGGTCAGTTGAAATAATTGGCTCAAAAAATTGTGGTGCTAGAAGGTAGCAGAGGGCTTTTTGAAACCCCGCGTACCCCTTGCCTTCTACATCATCTACCAAGGAGTAGATAGTATTCTCAATTTCGTCTGGAGTTGAGAGCCGTCGTTGACGCTCCTCTAAGGAGAGACGGCTAAAAGCTTGGCCGAACTGAATCGCAAAAGCGAAGTGTCCCCACCGGTAGTTGTTGTATCCAAGACCTCCATTAAAAATGCCGGCTCGAAGTGTAGTTGTAATTTCTCGGGTTAAACCAACGGCAGGGTCGCAGCCGGCAAGTACAGAGTTAGTATTCTCTAGCTTGCGCTCTTGACCAACGTTTCCAAGGGGGAGCATATCGAGAATATAAATTTCAGCAAATAGCTGCCGAGCTTGTGAAGTCACACCGCTGAGTTGAATGTTGATTTTACTTTCAAAAGATCCTCTGGTCTCATCCAAACTGAGAACATACGCATTGTAGAGCTCATCGAAATATTGAGGAATCCATATGCGTTCGCCGGTCAGAATCGACTGTTGACCGATGAGGGAAATATCTTTGAACTGTTGGGCAAGGGCTTCTACTGCCTCATAATTCCCGTATGCCATGGATATCCTTTCGTCAGTATTGATATAAAGCTACCCTCCTTGACGATGCAGAACTAGAACATCAAGTAATTTCTGGAAGAATTACTTCTCAAGATTCTGGAGAATATGTGAAAGCGCAGGTGGCGCTCAAACAGCCCACAGTCTCAGCGAAGCTACCCGGTAAACTATTGACCCGTGAAAACACTTCCTGCATCCCTACTCCTTGCCGCCACCGCCATCGTCCAGGCCCTCGGTATCTTCCGCTACACCGAAGACACCATGGCTCTTTCCGGTCAAATCTTCTTCCCCGTGCTCTTTGCGCTCATGGCCATCTACATCACCTGGCGCAACAAAGAAAACAACGGTGCCTTCCCCCTCGCCCACATCATCATCGCAGCCCTCGCCGTTGTAGCCCTGGGCGCCACCATCGCCGGTTGGAGCGCCAGCCTCTACTACTTCTACCCCTCCTACTACGTCTTCTATGCAGCCCTTGGCCTACTCGTTCTCGAACTCGCCCTGCGCATCGCCGCCCTGCCCAAGAAGCCCGCCGCTGAACCCTCCGAGGAGGTCGGCCGCCGTCTGCCCGGCCGCGCCAAGACTAAGCGCGGCACTAACCTGGTCGCCGTCCGCAAGACCGCAGACCAGGACGCCACCAGCCCCGCCCCTGCCCAGCAGACAGACACCGGCACGGCGGCGTCCGCCCCCACCGAAAAGTAGCCGCAGGTGCCCCTCTTTAGCCTCACCGATCGCCTACCCGCCCGGAACATCATCTGGCCGGCCCTCACCGGCATCTTCTTTGTAGCGGTCATGCAGTGGCACATCCGCCACTCCATGATCCTCAACGGCCAAGACTTCGAGGTCTACCGCACCGGCGCAGGTGTGGTCTTCGGCGACCTCTACCCCGGCAAAACCCTCTACAACTACTATCTCGAGGACGGGCAGCCCATCACCCTGCCCTTCACCTACCCGCCCTTCGCGGTCATGGTCTTCGCCCCCTTCGCCTTCCTCCCCCTGTGGGCAGGCGCCGGGCTCATGACCCTGCTGGCCGTGCTTGCAGCCCTGTGGGTATCGGTGCTCATTCTCAACCACGCGCGTGCTCGCGGTATCACCGTTCCCGGGGAAGCCCTGCTGGGGAGCCGCTCACTGGTCGTGGTGCTAGCTACCTGCATCACCATGTTCAGCCCCTGGGACCGCGGCATTGGACTGGCTCAGATCAACGCCCTGATCCTGCTGCTGGTGCTCATTGACCTGCTGCGCCCGGCAACCAGAGTGCCCCGCGGCGTGCTCATCGGCATTGCCGGTGGCATCAAGCTCACCCCGCTAGCCTTCGGCCTGATTCTGCTCATGCGCCGGGACATCAAGGGCGTGCTCACCCTTGGAGCCACCTTCGCAGCCACGGTTGCCGCCGGTTTTATCTTCATGCCAGCCACCGCCCGCGAGTTCTGGTTCTTCGCCATCTCAGACCCCTCCCGCGTAGGCAATATCTCTTATGTAGATAACATCTCCACCCTGGGCTGGCTCCTGCACCTGGGTCTGGCTGAGGGGCCGCTCCTATCGGCCCTGCGCTACGGTCTTATCCTTGCCCTGCTGGTGGGTGTAGCCTACCTGATCCCGGTGTTGCACCGCCGCGGCATGGTGCTCTCCCAGATAGCCCTCAACGGGTTCTTGATGATGGCCATGTCGCCCATTTCCTGGTCCCACCACAACATCTGGCTACCCCTGCTCATTGCCGCCTTCTGGCTGGATGCCTTCCCCACCTTCTTCGCCCTAGCTCCTCGGGTGGTACGCCTGCTGGCCGGTGCCCTGACGATCGTCGGCTTCGCCGGGCTCATCTACGGGCCTATGCGCATCGGCATTCGCCTTGACCCTGCCACCCACAACCTGGACGAGCTCAGCAGAACTGCCCTGGCGGCGTCCTCTGCCCCCATCATTTGCCTCACCGCAGCGGTGCTGCTCTGGGTAGCGGTTGCGGTGCGCTACCGGCGGGCCCTGGCTGTCTAGCGCCTCGAACCGGTTTATGACGCGGACGCCCGCCCTCCCCTTGCACGGGGTAGGGCGGGTTTCGCTAGGGTAGAGGCATGAGCACTCCCAACGAGCCTCGTATTCCCTGGCAGACACCCGCCCCCAATCCACCGCAGACTGTGGCACCGGGCTACGGGCCGGCGTCCGCCCACCCGCAGGGGCAGGTGCCCCACCCGCTAGCAACCCACCCGAACCCGGTGCCCCTGCCGCCGGTCGGCTGGCGCCCCGGCTATCGGCAGGAGAAGCAGAATCTGGGCTATCACCGGCTTTCCCACGCCGACCCTAAAGGTGCCTGGTGGAAGCCCCTGGTTGAAGCCGTCATCGGGGTGCCTCTCTACCTGGTGCTCTCCCTGCTGCTGGTTGTTGCCTTCTTCTTCGTGCTCCTGCTGGGCCTTGACCCCGCTCTGCCCGCTGACCCCAGCTACCTCATCCTCGCTGCGAGCCCGGGAATCCTTGAACAAGAGGCCCTACGGAGCCCCGCCACTTTCGTCTTCCTCTTCGGGTCTGTAGCCCTCATGTTCCCTGCCCTCTGGCTTGCCCGCCTGATTCTTGGGCCTAAGCCCTGGGGCCTGATTCACTCGGTCACCGGGCGTATGCGCTGGGGCTGGCTGGCTACCTGCTTTGGGATAGCAGCCCTGCTCATTGTGGCCCTGCCCCTCGCCTTTGATATGGCCCTGGGGGCCCGCTACGTTCCCAGCACGACCCTGCCGGTGAGCGGCCTCATTGCTATGCTGGTTGCTATCGCCCTGGTGGTGCCGGTGCAGGCCTACGCCGAAGAACTGGTCTTCCGCGGCTACCTTATGCAGACCATCGGCCGCTGGCTGAAACACCCCGCCTGGGCCATCGTGATTCCGGCCCCGCTCTTTATGCTGGGGCACCTCTACGACCTGTGGGGTCAGCTCTCTGTACTGGTCATGGGTTTGGCTGCCGGGTACATCACCTGGCGCACCGGCGGGCTCGAAGCGGCGATCGCCCTACACATGGTCAACAACCTGCTGGCCATGAGCTTCGGTGTGCTGGGTATGGCCGACCCCTTCCTGCAGGAAGGTTCCACCGTGGGCATGTTCATCTCGTCGCTGGTGTCGAACGGCCTGTTCGTGCTGGTCGTTATCTGGGCGGCGAACCGTCGCAGGCTAGAACGCACCCGCCCAGCCCTGGTCTGGGTCAAGGAAAGCCACCCTGAAGAGCCGCAGCCTGTCCGGTAAAATGTGGTCTATGACTCTTTCACAGACTTTCGATGCCCGAACCAACATTGATGACCTAGCCGCCTTCGTCACCGCGTCCCCCACCTCCTTCCACGCGGCGACCGAGGCCGCCCGCCGCCTGACCGCCGCCGGTTTCACAGAGCTGAGCGAGCAGGACGCCTGGGGCAGCACAACTGCGACCGGCAAGCACTTTGTGGTGCGCGACGGAGCCATCATCGCCTGGGTGGGCACCGAAGCCCACGAAAGCTACCGGGTGCTGGGCGCCCACACCGACTCCCCGGGCTTCAAGGTCAAGCCCAAGTCCTCCGTGCGCACCCTGACCTGGAATCAGGTGGGGGTCGAAGTCTACGGCGGGCCCCTGCTCAACTCCTGGCTCGACCGCGAACTGCGCCTGGCCGGGCGTCTCACCATCCTGGTCGACGGGGAACTCGAAACCCGCCTGGTCGCCACCGGGCCAATCGCCCGCGTCCCCCAGCTCGCCATCCACCTGGACCGCGCCGCCAACGAGGGCCTCAAACTCGATAAGCAGGGTAACCTCTACCCCGTCTGGGGCTTCGGCGACTCCACCGGCGACGTCCTTGCCTACCTGGCCGAACGCGTCGAGGGCGGGCCTATCGACCCCGAAACCATCGTGGGCTACGACCTCATGTTCGCCGACTCCGCCGAACCCCGCGTCTTCGGTGAAAACGACGAGCTCTTTGCATCGGGTCGCCTGGACAACCTCAGCTCCGTCCACGCCGGCCTCACCGCCCTCATCCGCTACGCTGAGGCCGGGGTAGAGTCAGCCCAGACCGCCGTGCTCGCCGCCTTTGACCACGAAGAAATCGGCTCAGAATCGCGCTCCGGGGCTGCCGGACCCTTCCTTGAGGACGTCCTGGTTCGACTCTCCGAAGCCCGCGGCGAGTCCGCCGAAGCCTACCGCCGCTCCATCTCTGAGTCGGTCTGCCTCTCCTCGGATGCTGGCCACCTGGTGCACCCCAACTACACCGGGCACCACGACCCGACCGTCCGTCCCGTGCCCGGCGGCGGGCCCCTGCTCAAAATCAACGCCAACCAGCGTTACGCCACCGACGCCGTCGGTGCCGGAATCTTCGCCCAGGCATGCGCCCTGGCCAAGGTGCCCTACCAGGAGTTCGTCTCCAACAACAACGTGCCCTGTGGCTCCACCATCGGCCCCATCACCGCCACCCGCCTGGGTATGCGCACCGTGGACGTTGGCGTCGGACTGCTCTCCATGCATTCGGCCCGCGAACTCACCACCGTAGCCGACATGGCCCACCTGACCCGCGCGATTGAGGGGTTCTACCGGGTCTAACGCGGAAAGAAGCGACGAAGGTTCACAGTGAAGCTGCTGGCTCGATGAAGTGAGCGGGTGCGAGCACGCGAGTATACAAGAGCGAACGGAATCCGCCGCAAGGCGGGGCGTGAGGGTCAGGCTTGCGCCTATTCCGCCCGCAGATTTATATTCCTCGCGCGCTCGGAATCTGCTGAGCTCCATCCAGCGTGAGCCTGTGTAACCTGCTGAATAAGGGCGGGTGGCTAGGCCGGGTGCTGCGACATAATCGAAATTCGGTTAGCCGCGTTCATAGAAATCGCTAGCCACTGCACGGCACTGTACTGCTCGTCAGTGAGCACACCCCGGGCGTAGGTGCGGGCAAAGTCGCGGTCCTCGGGGCAGGGGAGCTTGGTAACGGTTTCAGCCAGGAAGAGCGCCGCCTTTTCAGTGAGGCTGTATTCGCTGCTTTCCTCCCAGACGCTCACCAGGGCCCGACGGTTCTCGCTCAGACCCGCCTTGATGGCTCGCTTTGTGTGCACCTTCAGGCAGTAGGCGCAGCCGTTAATCTGCGAGATGCGCAGGCAGACCAGTTCGATGAGCTGGTCATCAAGGCCCGCTGCGCGGGCTGACTCGCCTGCCTGCTTGCTCAGTGCACCAAAGGCTGCCCAGGCTGCCGGGTCGGATTTATCGAGATAAAACTCTTTGGGTGTATCAGACATAGCACCAGCTTACTTGCCCGGCTCTCTAGCAAGCAGCTAGACGGGACGGCCCGGGGCGAGCCGGTAATCTAGAGGTGCCCCCGTGAAGAGAGGTAGCCGTGAACCACATCCCCGAATCGCCCCGTACCGGTGGGGTGCGCGTCCGTCCGCCCGCTGCGCTTAAGGACGCCCCCGCGCCCGCTCCATCCCCCGGCGAGCTTGCGGGGCTACGGGCCCGTCTGGCTCGCGCCAGCTTCACGGGCTTTCTGGTTTTTGTGGCAATGTGGCTGGTCAACGCGCAGTCCCTCACTAACCCCGTGGATAGCGCCGTCTGGCAGGCGTCGCTGACCTGGCGCACGGGCACGCTCGATGCCTTTTTCTCGGTGCTCACCCAGGCCTTCAACACCCTGCCCATGACGATCTATGTACTGGTGGCCCTGGGGTTCTTTATCTGGCGCTACCGCTCTACCTGGCCCCTGGCGACCCTGGGCGTAACCATGATTCTGGCCCCGCTCACTGTCACCCTCATCAAAAACCTTGTGGACCGTCCGCGTCCCTCCCTCACGCACCGCCTCGTTGAGGAGCTGACTTTCTCGTTCCCGTCGGGGCATTCCACCAGCACCGCTGCCTTCTGTGCTGCCCTCTTCCTCACCGCCTACCCCGCCCTGACGCAGCGAGGACGCCGCGCCCTGGGAGTAGGGCTCGGCGTCCTCGCGGTGACCATCGGGTTTTCCCGTATCTATGTGGGGGTGCACTGGGCTACCGACGTGGTTGGCGGCCTAGCCCTGGGCCTGGCAATCGCCTGCCTGGTGCACCTGGCCGTTTTTACTGCCTATACCAGGAATCAAAAATCGTGACCGGGGTGGTGCGCTTATGGCGCGACCGCAAGAACCTACCTTCGATGTTTTCTGCTGCCGCCGGGTCGATGTCCTTGCCTTCGAGGTAGTCGTCAATCTGGTCGTAGGTGACGCCCAGCTCGTCCTCGTCGGTGCGGCCTGGCTTACCGTCGAGCAGGTCGGCCGTGGGTACCTTCTCCCACAGACGGGTATCGGCGCCCAGTACCTTGAGCAGGGCCCGATTCTGGCGCTTATTCAGACCAAAGAGGGGCATGATGTCAGCTCCACCGTCACCGAACTTGGTAAAGAAGCCGGTGACAGCCTCAGCGCCGTGATCGGTGCCGACCACCAGCAGGTTCTTCTCACCCGCCAGGGCGTACTGGGCAATCATGCGGGCACGGGCCTTCACGTTGCCCTTGTTGAAGTCAGCGATGGGGCGGCCGGTCGCGGTAGCAAAAGCGGACTCGAAGCCGTCAACAGCCTCTGCAATGTTATAGGTGACGGTCTGCTGGGGCATGATGAAGCGCAGGGCAGCCTGGGCGTCGTCCTCGTCGGCCTGCACCTTGTAGGGTAGGCGGACGGCAATAAACTCAGCCTCAACACCCTCTAGCTCCAGCTGCTCTACAGCCAGCTGGCACAGGCGTCCGGCCAGGGTGGAATCCAGCCCGCCTGAAATGCCCAGCACAAAACCGCGGGTGCCGGTGGCTTTGAGATAGTCCACGAGGAATTGGACGCGCTTGCGCACCTCCTCAGCCGGGTCGATGGAGGGCTTCACGCCCAGTTCTTCAATGATGTGAGCCTGTAAATCGCGCATGACTCTATGCTACTGCCCGGCATGCCCCGGTCTTACCGTTAGGACGTAACGCGCCGGTTAACTCTCCACCCAGAGTATGAACTCGCATACGCATGTATCTGCCTATACCCACTTGAGCCCGTCTGTTGACTACAGTGAAAAGTAGAACACTGACGACGAAGGAGATACAACCATGACTGAACAGAACCAGAACCCCTACGGTAACTACGGCAATCAGAATGGGCCAGGGCCTAACTTTTCTACCCCAACCTACGACGCCTACGGCAACGTCATTCCGGCTGATGCTAAGAGCCTGGCTACGTTCGCCCACCTCTCAGGTCTGCTGGGCCTGGTACTGACCGCATCTTTCGCGAGCTTTGTGGGCCCTCTAATTTTCTGGGCAATTTACAAGGATAAGCCGGGGTACGCCTTTGTGCGTGTAGCTGCTGCCGGTGCCTTTAACTTCAGCTTCACCCTCTGGATCATCAATACCGCCGCCTGGGTGCTGACATTTGCGACCTTCGGGCTGGCAGGACTATTTACCTGGATCGTCTTCATCGCGGTATGGGTAGCCCTGATTGTTGTGCACATTCTTGCAGCGGTGAAGGCCAATAACGGTGAAGTTTTCACCTACCCCATGACCCTCACCGTGCTGAAATAAAGCCCTAACGAGAAAGTTCGTCGAGCAGGGCCCTGACGCGGCTATCAATATCGTCGCGAATCAGGGCCATACGCTCTGCACCCTCAATACCCTGGTGGGAAGGCTCTACCGTTTCCCAACGCTCAGTCTTAGCCAGGATCTCAGGGTCATCGGTTTCAAGCTGGGCAGCAGCCCCCACAATAACGATGCGGTCTGCGGCAGCTAGATCCCCAGCGGATGCGAACTTGGGGGTACCTGTGCTCATATCGGCCCCAATTTCGGCCAGTGAAGCGGCCGACTCAGAGTTCACCGCACTACCCACCGCAGCCTTGGTGCCCGCAGAAGTTGCGCGCACGCGTCCTTGCGCATGGAGGTTCATCAGGGCCTCAGCCATCTGCGACTTACCCTTGTTGGACTGGCAGATAAAAAGGACGCTGGGGGTGGGGTTCACGGGGCCTCCTCGGGGCTGGTGCGGGTGGGCTACTACCCACCCTGGTGAGACGCGTACAGAGACGACCTTACCGCCTCTTGCTTAACATCGCATGAATTCTTCAACGACCTGTCTAGCAGACTGAGCCGCTCTACAGCGAAAGCACGCGGAACAGGGCCCTACCACCTGCCAGGTATGCCCAAAAACTCATTTATCTGCACCCGGCAAAAGTGTTATGTTGATTCGTCTGAACTTTTAACACTCACAGTTGGAGATCCCCCGCTTGACTTCACACGACGCCTACCTCAACGCAGCCGTTGACCCCGAACTCAACCCCGTCTTCCCCCGCATCGACTTCCGCTACCTCTCAGAAGCCGACATGATTGCGGCGGGCGTAGAAGACGTCGCCGCCTGCACCGATGCCATGGAAGAAGCCCTGGCCCTGCACGCCCGCGGCGACTACCGCATGGCCGGCCACAACGGCGAATCCCACGGCGCTAAGGTACAGTTCCCCGTCAACCCTGCCCACGAAGGCATGCCCGCCGACGGCCCCGACCGCCGCTACGTCGCCATGCCCGCCTACCTGGGCGGCTCCTTCCGCACCATGGGCGTCAAAACCTACGCTTCTAACATCGACAACCGCGAGATTGGCCTACCCCGCTCCATTCTCATGCTCACCCTCAACGACGCGACCTCCGGCGCCCCCCTGGCCTACATGAGCGCCAACCTGCTCTCGGCCTACCGCACCGGCTGCGCCTCCGGCGTCGGCGCCCGCCGCTTCGCCCCCAAGAACGCCAAGGTGCTCGGCCTGCTGGGCCCCGGCGTCATCGCCAAAGCAACCGTCGCAGCCCTCATCGAAGCCCGCCCCACCGTCGACACCATCAAGGTGCTCGGCCGCTCCCAAAAAGGCATCGACACCTTCATCAGCTGGGCTGAAGAGACCTACCCCGGCATGAACGTCATCGCCGTTGAGGAACTCGAAGAGGTTGTGCGCGACTCTGACATCGTCACCTTCTGCACCTCGATTCACGTGGGCGACCCCGAAACCTACCCCACCGTCCGCCGCGAATGGGTCAAGCCCGGCGCCTTCTTCGCCATGCCCGCCGCCTGCAACCTCGACGAAGGCATGTTTGAACCTGACGTGCGTAAACTCGTCGACAACGCCGGTATGTACGACGCCTGGGCCGAAGAAACCGAACCCGGCAAGTCCCACAACTACGTCTCCATCGTCGGCTGCAAGTTCAACGACCGCATCCACAACGGCCTCATGGCCCCTGAAGAACTACGCGACATGGGCGAAGCCCTCAACCACCCTGCCCCCGAGGACGACGAAGAAAAAATCACCGTCTACTCCGTCGGCGGCATGCCCATCGAGGACGTCGCCTGGGGTACCGTGGTCTACCGTAACGCCGTCCGTAAGGGCATTGGCACCGTCCTGAACCTCTGGGACGTCCCTGCAATGTCCTAGCCCTCGGGCACGCAAAAGGACGCCGGTGAGTAGTTCACCGGCGTCCTTTTAGTTAAGCGGGGGTGCGGGGGACGGGCGTGCTGGAAGCCTGCTGGCTCGGGGCTGGCGTGAATCGCTGCGAGCCCCCCAGGGCGAGCTGCGAGAGGGTCAGCAGGCGGAAGCACGGCCGTCCCCGCACCTTATATAGCTTCTTCTACCAGATACGCACGCGCTCCTCCGGTGCCAGGTAGAGGGTGTTCTCGGGCTGCACATCGAAGGCGGTGTAGAACTCGTTGATGTTGCGAACCACTCCATTGACGCGGAACTCCTCGGGGGAGTGCGGGTCGATGGCCAGGAACATCTCGGCGGTCTGCGGGCGGGTCTTCATACGCCAGCCCTGGGCCCAGGAGATAAAGACGCGCTGGGCGGCGGTCAGACCGTCGATGACGGGGGCGGTCTCGAGGGTGAGGCCCTGGCGTTCCAGGTAAATCTGGTAGGCCTTGAGCGCGATGGAGAGGCCACCCAGGTCACCGATGTTTTCGCCCAGGGTCAGCTCGCCGTTGACGGTGAACTTCTCGGGGTCTAGGCCGGTGGGGGTGTAGCCGTTGTACTGCTCCACCAGGGCCTTGGTGCGGGCGGTGAATTCTTCGCGGTCGGCGTCCGTCCACCAGTTGTTGAGCGCGCCGGTGCCGTCGTACTTGGAGCCCTGGTCGTCGAAGCCGTGGCCGATCTCGTGGCCAATGACGCCGCCGATAGCGCCGTAGTTGACGGCGGCGTCCGCGTCCACATCGAAGTAGGGGGCCTGCAAGATTGCGGCGGGGAAGACGATTTCGTTGGCCGGGGGCATGTAGTAGGCGTTGACGGTCTGCGGGGTCATGAGCCACTCGGTCTTGTCAACGGGCTCGTTGATGCGGTTGATCTGGAACTCGTGCTCGAAGACGCCCGAGCGGCGCAGGTTTTCGAAGAGGTCGTCGGTCAGTTCCAGGGCGGAGTAGTCGCGCCACTTATCGGGGTAGCCGATCTTGGTGACGAACTTGCTGAGCTTCTCGAGGGCGCGGGCGCGGGTTTCGTCGGTCATCCAGTCCAGGTCGGTGATGGAACGGCGGTAGGCTTCAAGCAGGTCGTCGACCAGTTCCATCATCTTGGCCTTGTGGGTGGGCGGGAAGTGAATGGCCACGTATTCCTTGCCCAGCTCCTCACCCAGGGAGCCTTCGACCAGGCCGACGCCGCGCTTCCAGCGGTCGCGCAGTTCTTCGGAGCCTGAGAGGGTGCGGCCGTAGAAGTCAAAGTTCTCTTCGACGATGGCCTGGTTCAGGTAGGGGGCGCGGGAGTGGGCCATGTGCCAGATGTACCAGAGCTTCCAGATGAAGAGGGGGGCGGTGGTCCATAGCTGGGCGGCTGCCTCAAAGTAGGAGGGCTGGTTGACCACAACGGTGCCGGCCTTCTCGGTGGAAATGCCCATGCCTGCCAGCCAGGTGGTGAAGGGGAAGCCGGGGAACTTCTCATCTAGCTCGGCGGCGTCGACCGGGTTGTAGCGGGCATCGGCGTCGCGGGTGCGCACGTTATCCCAGTGGTGGGAGGCGATTTCAGTTTCGTGGGCGAAGACGGCGCGGGCGGCGTCCGCCGGTTCAAGTCCGAAGTTCTCTGCCAGGCCGGTTAGCTCAAACATACGTTCAATGTGGGCGACGTAAGCCTCGCGTAGGTCGGTGTACTTCTCGTCGCGGTAGTAGGACTCATCGGGCAGACCCAGGCCGGTCTGCGCCAGGTAGAGCACGTACTTCTCGGGGTTCTTGGCGTCGATGCTGGTGTACCAGCCGAAGGGGCCGCCGTGGCCCTGGCGGTCAAGTTCAGCCATCACGCGCACGAAGTCGTCGGGGGTAGCTGCCTCCAGAACCGGCTGCACTTCGGCGTGCAGCGGGGCGGCGGCGTCCGCCTCAATTTTCTCGGTGTTCATGAAGGAGGAGTAGAGGGCGCCAATGCGTGAGGACGGCTGCTCGGCGGCGAACTTCTCGACGATGTCGCGCACGTGTTCCTCGGCTGCATCGCGCAGGAAGTACATGCCGCCGTCGCGGGATCGGTCGGCGGGGATTTCGTGGGAGTCGTACCAGGTGCCGTTGACGTGGCGGAAGAAGTCGTCAGCGGGGTTGGTGGTGGGGTCAAGGAAGCTAGTGTCGATACCTGAGTTAGTCATATCACCTAGTTTAGGGGTGCGGACGCCACCCGTCAGGTGCCCTGCGCGGGTTCGGCTCAGAGCGTGAGGGGGAGGGGCTCTAGCTCACCCAGTTCACCACTCGTAGCGCCTCAACCCGTTCGAATTCCCGCTCGTTATTCGTTACTATCACCAGCCCACGGCTCCGTGCGTGGGCTGCGATGTGAAGATCGTTCTCGCCAATGATGCGACCTGTCTTTTGCAGCGTAGCCTTGATATCACCAAACTGAGCTGCGGCGTCCATGTCGTAGGGCAGCACGGTGAGTCGTGATAAAAAATCCTCAACCACGCGCATATTTTGCTCAGGCTTAGCGCTTTTTGCTGCACCAAAAAACAGTTCGGCTGCTGTAATACTGCTGACGCACAAGCGGCTAGCGTTTTGGTTGAAAGTATCGAGAATTTCGGGTGGGCGCCGTTTCATCACATAAATCACGATATTGGTGTCGAGCATATAGGTCAGCATTAGAAGTCCTCGCGCTCAGGTTGGCTTCCGTCATCGCGGGAGCTCATAAAATCATCCGTTACGGCGGGAGCATCCGGGGCGAAGAAGCTGTCCCATACTGCTCCTTCCGGGGCTATGATGCGCTCCAAACCTACTTTGCGTACATTGACTTTTTTGACGTTTTCGCTAAAACGCATATGTGCGGGCAAGCGAACTGCCTGGGTTCTGTTGTTCATAAAAACTGTTGACTGAGTCATGAGAAACCTCCTGCTATATACATTAAATGTATACCTATATTGCTGAGGTGAACAGAGCGTGAGGGGGCGTAACCAAACCGTGCCGCGCTTGGGGTGGCGCGTGACCGGGACTACGCTTAGACGGTAAGAACACTGATAACTGGAAGGTGAACCATGGGCAAGAAGCCAGAACTCAGCAAGGAACTCAAGCGCTCGAGCGACAAGGCACAAAAGCGTTACGTGAAGGCATATGCCAAGGCCCTGGACAAGTACGGCGATGAAAAGAAGGCCCGCAAGAAGGCCCAGAAGAAACTTGAGAAGAAGTACGAGCTGGTGGGCAAGAAGTACGAAAAGATTGCCGACAAGCCCCAGCCTGCCCCCAAGGGTAAAGACAAGGGTAAGGACGCCGCCACCCCCGCTGCCGGTAAAGGTAAGAAGAAAGCTGAGAAGGTAAAGGCAGAGAAGAAGGTAGAACAGAAAAAGTCCGGCAAGAAGGACTCAAAGAAGAAAGCTAAGAATAACAAGAAGAGCGCAGCCCAACGTGAGGCTGAGCTGATTCTGGCTGATGTAACCGAGGCCGGGGAAGAAACTGCCGGCTACGAAGAGATTCTTGATGCTGAGAGCCTGGAGCCCGGTGATCTTGAAGCGTTCGAGGGTGAGGAAGAAGCCCCCGAGCTGGATGCTCCCGATGCCGTGACCGAGGTTGGAGAAGATGAGGGACTGGCTCCCGAAGAAGCCGACGAGCCTGAAGAAGCCGAAGAGCTCTACGAGGAAACCTTCGCCAGCGCCGACCCTGCTGACTTCGACGAAGACCTGACCACCGAACCCCTGGCCGAGGCGCCTGCCCAGGAGGATGCGGCGTCCGCCCCTGACCAGCAGGACGACGACCAGACCTTCCTGGTTGCAGAGGTACGCCCCTTGGCGGAGCTCACCCGCGCCGAGCTCTACGAGCTGGCCAAGCAGCTTGAGGTGCCGGGCCGCTCGTCCATGAACAAGGGTGATCTGCTGATTGCGGTACGCGCCGCTCAGTAGAAAAGTCAAAAAGCCACTGATAGGGGATCGGGGAAACCTGGTCCTCTTTTGGTTACCAGTATTCGCTCTAGCAAGCTCTGGCTACCCGGTGGCCTGTCCAATAAAATCCCATGTGACCTGGGTCTGTGAGCAATCAGCTATTTTGCTACATAACTGCAAAGAGTAGGCTTAACGCCTATGTCTTCTACGCAAACACACTCTCACCCCGAAACTGGAGCGCACTCGGTCACCGAACCGGCAGCGCACACCGCATCAATGCCCGTCGCCCATAAACTAGAGCGCCACGAGTTCCTGCTCCTGGCCATCATGGTGATTGCGGCCTTCGTGCTGATTCTGAATGAAACCCTGCTGGGCGTGGCCCTGCCCGACATCATGGCAGACCTGAACATCAGCGCCTCGACCGCCCAGTGGACCTCCACCGGCTTCATGCTGACCATGGCCGTGGTGACTCCGGCTTCCGGTTTCATCATCTCCCGCTACTCTATTCGCACCGTCTTTGTCGCAGCCATGGCGCTCTTCTCCGTCGGTACCCTGGTGGCAGCTACCGCCCCCGGCATCGCCCTCTTGCTGGTCGGACGTGTGCTCCAGGCTGGCGGTACCGGCGTGATGATCCCCCTGCTCATGACCACCATGATGCGCCTGGTTGCCCCCAGCAAAATCGGTCAGGCTATGGGCATCATCGGCATGGTTATCTCAGCTGCTCCCGCAGCCGGCCCGACTGTCTCAGGCATCATTCTGAACGCCGCTAGCTGGCGCTGGCTCTTCTGGCTGATTCTGCCCATCGGCATTATCGCTCTGCTAATCGGGCTGCGTCTGGCACCTGCTGAGAAGCCCGAAGGCACCTCACAGAAACTCGACATCTTCTCCATCGTGCTTTCCACCCTGGGATTCGGCGGTCTGGTCTTGGGCCTGTCATCTATGGGCGGAGATTCCTCCCACGGCGGCGCTCACCTGCCCGTCAACCCCTGGGTTGTTGTAGCGGCAGCTGCGGTGCTCCTCGCTATTTTCGTACACCGCCAGATTCAGCTGCAGGACCGCGGCCCTTTCATGGATATGCGTATCTTCCGCGCCCGCCCCTTCACCCTCACCGTCATTATGACCTCTCTGGGTATGGGCGTCATGCTGGGAACCGCAATTCTGATTCCCCTCTACGCCGCCAACGTGCTGGGCATGAGCGCCCTGCAGACCGGTCTGATGCTGTTGCCCGGTGGTGTACTCATGGCAGTCTTGAGCCCCGTCGTGGGTCGCCTGTCGGACCGCTTCGGTGCCCGCACCCTGGTGGTTCCCGGCGCAGTTCTCTTTAGCGCCTCTATCTGGCTGATGAGCACCTTCAGCGCCACCACCCCGGTCTGGTACCTGGTGGCCACCTACATGCTCATGACCTTCGCCCTGCCACTCATTAACACCCCTCTGATGTCGCTGGGTCTGGGCTCTCTGGGGCACGAGCTCCATGCTTTTGGTTCTTCGGCTATGACCACCTTCCAGCAGGTCTCGGGCGCCGCCGCGACCGCCCTCTTTGTGGCTTTACTGGGCATCGGTGCAGCAGCCCACGGTGGCACCGGCACCGAGGCTTACATGGCAGGTGTACACCTTGCCTTCCTGGTGGCAGCTTTTATGTCACTGGGCTCTATCGTGGTGGCCCTACTGGTACCCGCAGGTAAGCAGGTAGCTGGCTCTGCACCCATGGTTCACTAGATGATTCACTAGAGCTAGCACCGGATCGCTAAGTCCCGGTAATCCCTGATCAGAAGGACGCCGCCACCCACCCTCCTGCCAGGCGGCAGGGAGGGCGGGGGGCGGCGTCCTTTTTGCTTACCCCTAGACCGCTACGGTGAGGCTGGCTCGTACAGCCTCGGTAGCGGCAACCAGAGACTCGATGGAAGCCTTGGTCTCCTTGTAGGCGCGGGTCTTCAGGCCGCAGTCGGGGTTAACCCAGAGCTGACGGGCGGGGATATGCTCCAGGGCAGTAGCCAGCAGTTTCTCGACCTCGTCGACCTGGGGCACACGCGGGGAGTGGATGTCCCACACGCCGGGGCCGATGCCACGGTCGAAGCTCTCGGGCACGTCGGCCAGTAGCTCCAGGCGGGAGCGGGCTGCCTCAATCGAGGTGACATCGGCGTTCAGGGCATCGATTGCCCCAAAAATCTCGTTGAACTCCGAGTAGCACAGGTGGGTGTGGATCTGGGTTGAGTCGGCCACCTGCGAGGTCGCCAGGCGGAAGGCACCGACCGACCAGTCGAGGTAGGCAGCCTGATCCTCGGCGCGCAGGGGGAGCAGCTCGCGCAGAGCGGGCTCATCCACCTGAATAATGCGGGTGCCTGCTGCCTCAAGGTCAGCAATCTCATCGGCCAGGGCCAGCGCAACCTGGGTCGCGGTCGCCGCCAGAGGCTGGTCATCGCGCACAAACGACCAGGCCAGAATCGTCACCGGGCCGGTGAGCATACCCTTGACCGGCTTATCGGTCTGCTGCTGCGCGAAGCTAATCCACGGCACCGTAAAGGCCTCACCGCGAGTACCCGCACCGCTACGCTTCACATCGCCCCACAGAATTGAGGGGCGGGTACAGCGCGACCCGTAGGACTGCACCCAGCCGTGCTCGGTCGGCGCAAACCCATCGAAGTTCTCCGCAAAATACTGCACCATATCGTTACGCTCAGCTTCACCGTGCACCAGCACATCCAGCCCCAGACGCTCCTGGAAGTCAATCACACAGCGAATCTCCTCCCGCAGGTGAGCGTCGAGCTCTTCCCTGGTCAGCGCACCCTTGCGGTAGTCCGCCCGCAGGGAACGAATATGACCGGTCTGCGGGAAAGACCCGATGGTGGTGGTCGGCAGCAGGGGCAGGTTCAGGTCCTCCTGGGCCTGCTGACGCACCTGAGCGGACGGACGCTGGTAGTTCTCGGGGGTAACGGAGAGGGTGCGCTCGCGGATGCAGGGGTCGTTGACTCCGCTGGACTGGGCGCGCGCTGCCAGCGCTGCCTTGGCCTGTTCAACCTCGGAGGCGATAGCCTTGGGCCCCTCAGCGAGCCCCCGAGCGAGCAGGGTAACTTCGCTGACCTTCTGGTGGGCAAAGGCCAGCCAGCTGGTGAGCTTCTGGTCGAGCCCGGTTTCCAGGTCAAGGTCGTAGGGAACGTGCTGCAGGGAGGTTGAGGTTGAGACGGACGCCGCCCCTATCGCCTGCAGGGCGTGGAGGGAGGCTGCCAGGTCGTTGCGCCAGATATTGCGGCCGTTTACCACACCTGCCACCAGCAGGGGAGCCGAATCGCCGCCGAAGAGGCGGGGGAGAGCGTCCTGATCATAGCCGGTAGATACCAGGTCAAGGTGCAGGGCCTCTACGCCCGAAGCGGCCAGGGGTTCCAGCAGGCCGGCCAGGTTGCCGTAGGGGCTAGTGACCAGCAGGGAGGGGCGGTCAGAGAGCTGGGTGAGCTCCCCGTAGGTCTTCTCAATGAGCTGCGCCAGCTCGGCTTCACTCACAGCCTGGTCGGCACCCAGGGCGGGTTCGTTGAACTGAACCCAGCGCACACCGCGGCCAGCCAGGTGGGCGAGCAGATCCCGATAGAGGGGCAGCAGGTCTGCCAGGCGGTCAAGGGGAGCGAAGTCGGCGGGGGAGCCGTCCTCTGCCTTTGCCAGGAGCAGGTAGGTGAGGGGCCCGGTGATGCTGGGGCGGGCGGACGTCCCCGCCGCCTCAGCGGCTGCCAGCAGGTCATCGAGAGCTTCGGTGTTGAGGGTAAAGCCGGTGGTCGGGCCGATTTCTGGCACCAGGTAGTGGTAGTTGGTGTCGAACCACTTGGTCAGCTCCAGCGGGGGCAGGTGCTCGGTGCCGCGGGCCAGGGCGAAGTAGCCGTCCAGGTCGATCAGGCCGCGGTCGTCGCGTACCGACTCGAAGCGGGCGGGCAGGGCGGTGAAGAGGCGGGTGGTATCGAGCACCTGGTCGTAGAAGGAGAAGTCCGCGGGAATAGCGTAGTCGTCGGTCAGGCCGCGCTCGGTGAGGGTGCGGTAGGCGTCCTGCTGAATCTTCTGGGCGGTCTGCTCCAGCTCGTCCTGGTCGGACTTACCCGCCCAGTAGGCTTCAACAGCGCGCTTGAGTTCGCGGCGGGCGCCGATACGGGGGTAGCCGGTGATGGTTGCGGTGGGGAAAACTGTGGTCATGGTGGTGTCTTTCTATAAGGTCTTTGGGCCGATATTTTTAGGCGTAGGTCAGTTCGGCCAGGGGGTTTTCAAAGCGGGTGCTGTAGCGGGGTAGATCGACCCGATCGAGAACGTCCAGCACCGCTGCGTGTTCATTGAAGGTGTAGAAGTGGATGCCGGGGGCACCTGCGTCGAGGGATTCTTGGAGCAGGCGGACGCCGAACTCCACCCCGATACGGTGCCGCTGGGCGTCCCCGCTCGCGGTTTCCAGGTCGTAGGCCAGCTGCTGGGGTACGGGCAGGCCCGCCAGTGAGCAGAGGGTGGTGAGCCTGCGCAGGCTGGTCACCGGCATGATGCCCGGAATCAGGGGCAGGGTCACCCCCGCGGTTCGGGCCCGCTGTACCAGCGCTTCGTAGCGGGAGGCCTCAAAGAAGACCTGGGTGATAGCGAAATCAGCCCCCGCCCGCTCTTTTGAGAGCAGAATTTCAATATCTTGTAATTCTGAGCTGGACTCCGGGTGCTGGGAGGGGTAGGCAGCTACCCCCACCGCCACGCGTCCTGCCGCAAGATGGGCAAAATCCTGGGTCTCCACCCGTCGAATGAGATCAACCAGGGAGCGGGCAAAGGGGATGTCAGGGGCCTGGGTGCTGCCCGCTGGCAGATCGCCGCGCAGGGCTAAAAACCCGCGGACGCCGATTGCCAGTATGCGACGCACAGCGGCTTCCAGCTCCTCGGCGCTGTGTCCCACACAGGTGAGGTGGGCCAGGGGAGTAAGCCGGGTTTCGTGTACCAGGTGGTCGAGCAGGGCCAGGGTTTTCTGCTTACGAGCCCGATCACCGGAGTAGGTCACCGAGACGTAGTCGGGGTTAGTGGGAGCCAGCTGGTCGATAGTCGTCAGTAGACTCTCACAGCTGGCGGAACTTCGCGGTGGAAAAAGTTCATAAGAGAGCGCCGGTATATGGGTACTCATGGTTTCCTTACAGGTCGTTGGGTAGACCCGAAAGAATGCGATGGCCGCTCCCAAAGGTGGCGGGAGGGCGCCACACAGGGCGGTGGGTGGACCGCTGGTGATGCACTCTATCGGTCCTAGCAGGAGCACCTTTCCCCAAGGGGTGGTTGCTGCGACGTCGTTGAGCTAGGTCTCTCGGTCGCTCTGGATAGATTTGATGGTTCTACACTAAAAGCGCAGGTAGGGCGCTGGCAAGAAACCGCCGCTCTATGTACCTTTTTGACTCTGTGTCGGGTGTGTTGAGACACATGACAGTAATATGACGGGTATGAGTATTGAGTATCGCCAACTAGGAAAAAGCGGGTTGACCGTCTCGAACGTGGGTCTGGGCTGCAACAACCTGGGCCGCGCCACAACCGCCACCGAAACGCAAAGCGGAACCAACGCCGTCCTCACCGCCGCCGTTGAAGCCGGAATCACCCTCTTTGACGTGGCCGATATTTACGGGTCCGCACCGGGAGTTTCTGAAACCATGTTTGGGAAGGCCCTGCGGGAGACCGGGATTGACCGCGACGAGATCGTGATTGTCTCTAAATTCGGCATGGACATGGGAGGGGCCAACGGCACCGACCACGGGGTGCGCGGCTCCCGTCGGTATATTATGCGGGCGGTTGAGGCCTCCCTGAGCCGCCTAGGCACGGACTACATCGACCTCTACTTCCACCACACCCCCGACCCGGCAACCCCCATCGAAGAAACCCTCTCAGCTCTGGGTACCCTGATTGAGCAGGGCAAGGTGCGCTACATCGGGTCGTCCAACCACACTGGCTGGCAGATCGCCCACGCCGAACACCTGGGCCGGGCCCTGGGGCACCGCTACATTGCGGCTGAGAACCACTACAACCTGCTTGACCGCCGCGCTGAACTCGAGGTTCTACCCGCCGCCCGCGAGTTCGGGCTGGGCGTGCTGCCCTACTTCCCCCTGGCTAACGGGCTACTAACGGGCAAGTATTCGCGCTCTTTTGCCCCGGCGGACGGCCGTCTGACCCGCATCAAGCCCGACATCTTGGACGGCGCTAACTGGGACCAGCTCGAAGCCTTCTCAGCCTTTGCCGCCGAGCGCGGCCTGACCGAGGTACAGGTCGCCTTCTCGTGGCTGGCTCAGCAGGAGCCGGTTTCCTCCGTGATTGCCGGGGCCACCACCGAAGACCAGGTACGTGCCAACGCGGCGGCTATCGTCCGCCGGTTCGACGCGGACGAGCTCGCCCTGCTCGACGAGATTTTCCCGGCCCCGCCGAAGGTGGCGCTTTTCTAACCCCCATACAGCAAACGACGCCCCTTCCCTCTTTCCCGCAGCACTCCGGTGCGTGGAAAGAGGGAAGGAGCGCCGTTGTATGCCGAACTAGGCAGTAAGCTCAGCCAGCAGGGCGCGGACGCGGGCGTTGATGTCGTCCCGGATTAGGTTCATACGCTCAGCCCCCTCAATTCCATCGTGGGAGGGCTCAACGGTATTCCGCGTTCGGTCTTAGCCAGGACCTCCTCATCCGTCGTCTCAAGCTGGGCAGCCCCACCCAGAATGACGATCCGGTCGGCAGTGGCCAGGTCGTCGGCGCTCGCGAACTTGGGCTTACCCTGGCTCATATCCGCACCGATTTCAGCGAGCGAAGCGGCAGATTCAGCGTTGACCGCGCTGCCCACCGCAGCCTTGGTGCCTGCGGAGGTCGCCCGCACGCGTCCTTGCGCATGGAGGTTCATCAGGGCCTCAGCCATCTGAGACTTGCCCTTATTGGACTGGCAGATAAAAAGAATATGGGGGATAGAAGTCATAGCTCCATCATACGGCCCGCCGAGAACTTCTACATGCACAAAAGCCCCACTCACCCTACCGCAGGGAGGTAGAACGAGTGGGGCTTTCATCAGCGTAGAAACAACTAGACGAAGAACCTACTTATTGCTGTACAGGACGGCATCGTGATCGAAATCTGCAGAGACATCAAGGGTAACGCTCGCCGGATCAGCTACACCAAAGGCAACATCAAAGGTGACAGATTCACCGGGCAGAATACGGCCGCTAGGAGCTGAACCGATGTTCTGTTCAGAGTCAAAAATCTGATCAACAGCCTTACCCCCTGAATTACCTTCAGCATAGAAGAGAGGCTCAAACGGTTCACTTGTGCCGTTCTCAATCGTTACGGTGAAAGCCACGTAATCTGTCAAAGACTCATCTAAACGTGAGGCGTACTCGCTGGGAACATAATCGGTGCGAGGCTCGGAGACAGTAAGGCGCAGACCGTCCTCAAACTCTGCCGTGTCGCCGAACTGCAAGACACCATCAATGGCAGTGGCTGAGTCAGGAGCTGCAGCAGAGTCTTCAGTGGCAGGTTCGGAAGAGGATGCCCCAGGATCAACGGATGTAACGGCAGAGGGAGTAGCTAGAGCCGACTCAAGATCTTCCATTGCCTGCTCAAATTCAGGGTCGGTTGCCACGGCGTTAGCCACAACAAAAATCAGGACGATAGCTGAAACAATTGACCCAACGATTGATAGGACTAGGGCAACAATAGATGAAACCTTCTCTTTACCCTTCTGGAATAGACCAACGATAGAGGTCACAAAAGCTGCAAACAGAAACAGCCAGCCAAGGACGGCAACGGCGGGAATGCAGCCCAAGATAAAGCCGAGAACGCCCAGGCCTAGAGCCACCAGGCCAACCACGTTCTTAGGCTTTTTGCCGTTAGGTTGCTGGGGCACGGCGTAGGGGTCCTGGCCCGGTGCCGTATAAGCCCCGGCAGACGATGAAGGCCCACCGGGCTGATCGGGCTGAGAAGACGAAGTGTTAGGTGTGTATGGGTTTTCGTTCATACTTTCCAGTTTAACCAGTTTAAAGATAATCCCGGTACCCACTGGCCACATTTCGGATTATTTCTCGGTGATTCCCGGGAACCTGCCACCGGCGTCCGCTCACCCTCTACCGCTAGTAGCGCAAAACCTGGAACACCTGCCCAAACACAAACCACCCTTGCTATCCTTAAGAATGGTGTGCCCTGCGTCCGCGCCGTCTGCACAGGCCGCGCAGCCCCACCCCACCGCCGTGAAACCCGGCAGGTGACCACCCTATTCAGGAGTAAGACTTATGCCAGCAATTGTGATTGTAGGCGCCCAGTGGGGCGACGAAGGTAAGGGCAAAGCAACCGACCTGCTCGGCGGCCGCGTCGACTACGTCGTTAAGCCCAACGGCGGTAACAACGCAGGCCACACCGTCGTCGTCAACGGCCAGAAGTTCGAGCTCAAGCTCCTTCCCGCCGGCATCCTCTCAGAAAACGCTGTACCCGTTATCGGTAACGGCGTGGTCGTCAACCCCGAAGCCCTCTTCGAAGAAATCGACGGCCTTGAAGCGCGCGGGGCAGACACCTCCAAACTCAAAATTTCAGCTAACGCCCACCTGGTAGCGCCCTACCACCAGACCATGGACAAGGTCACTGAACGCTTCCTGGGTAAGCGCGCCATCGGTACCACCGGCCGCGGTATCGGCCCTACCTATATGGATAAGGTTGGCCGTCTGGGCATTCGCGTGCAGGATATCCTCGACGAGTCCATCTTGCGCCAGAAGGTCGAAGGTGCCCTGCGCCAGAAGAACGAACTGCTGGTCAAGGTTTACAACCGCCGCCACGTTGAGGTTGAAGAAATCGTTGACTACTTCATGAGCTTCGCTGACCGTCTGGCCCCCATGATCGTTGAGTCAACCCAGCTGCTGAACAAGGCCCTGGACGAAGGTAAGACCCTGCTCATGGAAGGCGGCCAGGCCACCTTCCTCGACGTTGACCACGGCACCTACCCCTTCGTCACCTCATCCAACCCTACCGCGGGTGGCGCCTCCGTCGGCTCCGGCGTCGGCCCCACCCGTATCTCCCGCGTCATCGGTATTCAGAAGGCCTACACCACCCGCGTTGGTGCCGGCCCCTTCCCCACTGAACTCTTTGATGACATGGGCGAATTCCTGCGTACCACCGGTGGTGAGTTCGGCGTGAACACCGGCCGCCCCCGTCGCTGCGGCTGGTATGACGCGGTTCTGGCTCGCCAGGCTGTGCGTATTAACGGCTTCACCGACCTCTTCATCACCAAGCTGGACGTTCTGACCGGCCTGGAGAAAATCCCTGTCTGCGTAGCCTACGACGTGGACGGCGTTCGCTTTGACGAGATGCCCATGACCCAGTCAGACTTCCACCACGCCAAGCCCATCTACGAGTACTTCGACGGTTGGACCGAAGACATCACCGAGGCCAAGACCCTCGATGAACTGCCCGAGAACGCCCGCAAGTACCTGGAGAAGCTGGAAGAGATTTCCGGCTGCCGTATCTCGGCAATTGGCGTTGGCCCCGGCCGCGAGCAGACCATCGTCGTGCGCGACCTGATCGAGGACGAGAAGTAGGGCGGACGTCCGCGCCCCTTCCCCTGCACCGGGTAGGTACCATCTAAATCAGAAAAACCCACCAACTAGGTGGGTTTTTCTGATTTAAATGGTCTTTTCTGTAGAAGGACTACGATAGACACCATGCCCTTACTCAACACACTCAACCACACCACCGGGGCCGTCACCGGCTACGACTCCCTCACCGACCTCGCCCAGGCCTTCACGCCCGGCACCGACTGCGCCTACATCGGCCTGGTCGACCCCTCCCGCGACGACCTCACCACCCTCACCGGCCTCTTCGACCTGCACCCCCTTGCCGTCGAAGACTCCGAGCAGGGCCATCAGCGCGCTAAGCTCGAACGGTACGGCGACACCTACTACCTAGTGCTCCGCCCTGCGATTTATCTCGACGACATCGAAGAGATTCGTTTCGGCGAAACCCACATGTTCGTAGGGCAGAATTTCGCGATTTGGCTGGTCAAAGATGCCTTACGGTCAGACGCTACCACCCGCCAGACTATGGATACGGTCTTCACCAGCGCTACAGGCGGTGCCACACGACAGGCCGACCCTCTCGTCTTCCTGCACCGGGTGCTCGATATGCTGGTGGACGGCTACTTCCCCGTCATCGAGGGGCTAGAAAACGACGGCGACGAAATCGAGGACGCCCTTTTCTCCGACAACTCTGAAGCTAGCGAGATATCTCAGCGCATCTACAGCCTGCTGAATGAGGTTACCGACTTCAAACGCGCGGTCAAGCCGGTGGGGCAGATGCTGGATTTGCTCATGGGGCGTATTCGTATTCAGGCTGAGACCGGCGATGAGCACCAGCTTGAGTTGCTCCGCCACTTCCGCGACGTGAAAGACCACGTGATTCATGTGGTTGACCGGGTAGACGACCTGCGTTCCTCCCTCGAGAATGCCCTGGCGGTGAACTCAACTATCGTGGCTGAGCGGCAGAATGACGACATGAAGAGAATCTCGGCCTGGGCTGCGATCCTGGTGGCCCCCACCGTCATTGGCTCGATTTACGGCATGAACTTTGACGTGATGCCCGAACTTCACTGGACCTTCGGCTACCCGGCGTCCCTGCTGCTGATGGTTGTGGTGTCCTTTGGGCTGTGGGTGGTCTTTAAGAAGAAAGAATGGCTTTAGCGGTCTGCTGGCCTACTCCCCGGAAAAGACCATTTAAATCAGAAAAACCCACCTAGTTGGTGGGTTTTTCTGACTTAGATGGTACCTACCCTGGTGGGGTGGGGCGGTGCGTCCCTACATCTTCACCCCGCGCAGGGTGCGCACCACCATCACAGCGCAGAGAAGCATGAGCACCACGCCGATAGCCGAGGTGTAGACCACGCCAGAATCGAAGGCGTGCTGGGCTGAGGCCAGTAGGGCCGCGCCGGTCTCTCCGCCGATGTTCTCAGCCACCTCAGCTGCCCCACCTAGGGTCTCGCGGGCGGCGTCCGCGTCCGCTGCACTAACCCCCTCGGGCACCACCAGGTGGGCAACATAGGCCGCATTCAGGATCGACCCCAGAATCGCCGTGCCCATAACCGAGCCGGTCTCGTAGGCGGTCTCCGAGATAGCGGACGCCGCACCCGCCTTGTGCGGGGGCACGGCGGCCAGGATGATGTCGTTGGTCAGCGTCTCAGCAAAACCAATGCCCACACCGAGCAGGGCAAAGGCGACCAGAATACCGGTGTCTGAGCCGGAATCAGCGGTGAAGAAGACCAGGGTGAAGGCCGCTGCGTTCATGAGCAGGGCGCCGGTAATCACGACCCAGGGCTTGATGACTTTGACCAGGTAGACCACGACCAGACCTGCAATGACGGTCAGCACCAGGCCGGGCAGTAGCACCAGGGCAGCGCTAAAGGGGGAGTGGCCGCTGACCAGCTGCAGGTGCTGGGAGACGAAGTAGAGGAAGCCAACCAGCGAGAAAATCGCCATGAGGTTGGTGAGCACTGCGCCGGTGAACTGCTTGTTGGTGAAGAGGCGCACGTCCAGCATGGGGTTGGTGCGGGCCAGCTGACGGCGGGTGAAGGCAACACCGCAGGTGGCGGCAATTAGCAGCAGGACGACGGTGAGCAGGTCGAAGCCGTTGTGGGCGAAGTGCTTGATGGCGTAGACGAAGGGGGTCATGGTCGCCATGATCAGGGCGATGCTTACGAAGTCGATAGCGCCGGGAGCCGGGTCCTTGGAGTTAGGAATCAGCCAGAAGCCCAGCAGGAGCATGGGCAGGAGGACGGGCACGGCCATGAGGAAGACCGAGCCCCAGTAGAAGTGCTCCAGCAGGAACCCGCCGACGACCGGGCCCAGGGCTGCGCCACCTGCGAAACCTGAGGCCCAGATGGCGATGGCGGTGCGGCGTTCGGTGGCATCGGAGAACATGTTGCGGATAATCGAGAGCGTTGCGGGCATGAGCATAGCCCCGAAGATACCCATGCCGGCGCGGGCGGCAATGAGCCAGGCGGCGGTGGGCGCGAAGGCAGCGGCTGCCGAGATGACGGTAAAGCCGAAGCCGCCCAACAGGAGCATGGTGCGGCGGCCAAAGCGGTCACCCATGCTACCTGCGGGGATGAGCAGGCCCGAAAGAATCAGCGGGTACACATCGTTAATCCAGAGTAGCTGGGTGCCGCTGGGCGAAAGCTGGGCTGAGATTTCGGGCAGGGCAAAGGCGAGCACGGTGTTGTCGACAGAGACCAAGAGCACCGGCAGCATAAGGACGGCCAGGGCCGCCCAGCGGCGGGAGTAGGGTGCTGTGGTGGGTTCGGTGACGGCTCTCATCTGGCCGGTTGCGGGGTGCATGTCTGCTCTTTCGTGAGGACGGCTACCTGGGGTTGGGTGCCCGCTGAGCGCGGGTGTTGCGTCGGTAGCTTTAGTTCAACACAGATTACTGTACCGTCTGGACGGTTTTGTTTTCAAGTGCCAGCCCGGTAGGGTGGAACACATGAGTTCTCGCGAAAAAATCCTCGACGCCTACGAAGCCCTGCTCATTGAAGAGGGGGAGCGGGCGGCGTCCATGAACGCTATTGCCTCCCGCGCCGGGGTGTCGAAGGGGGGTCTGCTCTACCACTTCCCCGATAAGAGTGCCCTGATCGACGGGCTGTTGGAACGGGCCTGGGCGCTTGCTGAGCGGGATTTCAAGGCCATGGCAGATGACCCTGCCGGGGCCTGCGCCTACTATGTGCGCACCTCCATGTACCAGGACACCCCGTTTGTCCGGGTTTTTGTGGCCGCGTCGCGTCTGCGTCAGGACGCCGCCGAGAAGGTAGCCGGGGTCTATGACAGGATCCAGGGTCGCTGGTTTGAGATGATTCGGGCCGAGGTGTCCTCGGACGCGGTGGCGCGCGCTATCTTGCTGATGGGGGACGGGCTCTACTACAACGCGGCGGTTGCCAGTAGCGAGTCCCGCCCCAACCTTGCCCTCAGTGGCGACATGGACGCCCTGCTGGAGGTCGTGGAGCAGCTCAAGGGCTAGCCAGCCAGTACCGCTACCGCCTCATAGGGCCGCAGGGTAAGGGCGCCTGCGGCAGCGGCGGCGCCCAGCGCAGAAGAATTCTTGTAATTACACACAAGCACCGACCCCGCCGCGAACTCCGCAGGCAGCGGCACGGCGGCGTCCTTACCGTAGAAGTTGCAGAGCACCAGCAGGCGCTGGCCCTCGTGCTCGCGCACAAAACCGTAGACGCTCTCATGCTCCCGGGCAAAAGGTTCATAGGACCCCTCAGCAATCAGCGGCAACTCGTGGCGCAGACGCACCAGCTCCCGGTAGAAGGGCAGAATGGTGCCCTCAGCCTCTTCGCGCTCCACGTTAATGTCGGCCTGCGAGGTGGGCATGAGCCAGGGCTTTACCCGTGAGAAGCCGGCGAATTCGGAAGAATCCCATTGCATGGGGGTGCGGGAGTTATCGCGGGACTTCTTGGCGACAATGCGGAAGGCCTCGGCCTCGCTCACGCCCCGCTCCTGCAGAATGGCAAAGGCGTTGTGGGATTCAACGTCCACGTAGTCATCCATGGACGAATAGACCGGATCAACCATGCCGATCTCTTCGCCCTGGTAGATGTAGGGGGTACCGCGGGTCAGGTGCACGGCGGCAGCCAGCATGGTGGCGGACTCAGCCCGATAACGCTCCACATCGCCAAAGCGGTTGAGGGCGCGGGGCTGGTCGTGGTTATTCCAGAAGGACGCCTGCCAGCCGCCCCCGGCCTGGATGCCGACTGCCCAGTCGGTCAGCAGGCCCTTGAGCGCCATGAAGTCAAAGGGCACGTCAGACCACTTTTCGGCCCCGTCATAGTCCACCTTGAGATGGTGGAAGGAAAAGACCATATCTAGTTCTTCATTAGCCGGGTTGGTGTAGCGCACGCTGCTGTCGATGGTGGTTGACGACATCTCGCCCACGGTCACGGTGCCCTCGGTATCACCAAAGGTGGCCCGGTTCAGCTCCTGCACCCAGGGGTGCACGCGCTCGGTGTCGGTGTAGATGAGCTTGTCGTTTTCGCCGGGGGCGGCGTCCCGCAGGTCCTCGGCCTTGCCAATCACGTTGAGCACATCGAAGCGGAAGCCGCGAACTCCCTTGTCCTTCCAGAAATTGACCACCTTGAAGAGCTCTTTGCGCACCTTGGGGTTGTGCCAGTTAAGGTCTGCCTGGGTCACGTCGTAGAGGTGCATGTAGTAGAGGTCGGTATCGCCAAACTGTGACCAGCAGGGGCCGCCAAACTTGGACTCCCAGTTGGTCGGTAGGGAGCCGTCCGCCTGCGCCGGGCGCAGGTAGAAGAAGTCCTGGTACTCTTTTTCCCCGGCCAGTGCTCGCTGGAACCACTCGTGCTCGGTAGAGACGTGGTTGAGTACCATATCGAACATAACCCCGATGCCCTCCCGCCCCAGGGCAGCAATCAGTTCTTCGGCGTCCGCCATGGTGCCCATTGCGGGGTCTACCTCGTAGTAGTTGGCGATGTCGTAGCCGTTATCGTTCTGCGGTGAGACAAAGAAGGGGTTGAACCAGACCATATCCACGCCCAGCGAAGCAATGTAGGGGACCTTCTCGATGATGCCCCGCAGGTCACCTATGCCGTTGCCGCTCGAATCGTAGAAGGACTTGGGGTAGACCTGGTAGATGACCTTATCGTGAAAGCTCATGGTGTGCTCCAAAGGGTAGGACGCCGGTGCTGGGGTAGGCGCGCCCGGTGGTGGGTGGGGTCGGGGTAAGAGAAAAGGAGCGTGCCCCGTCAAAGCGGGATACGCTCCTTAACCTTACCTGTCTAACAGGTTCTTCAGTCTGTATTGCAGCCGATTTGGAACTTTATTCAGAAACCGGAATTTCCTGGCGGCGGTGCGCGAAGTCCAGATAACGGAACTTGTCGGCGCGGTGGCGGGAGATGGTGTACTGGAAGGCGGTGCCGTCCTCAAGCACGGTGATTGAGGTGGTTACCGCAACGTACTCACCAGCGTGCAGGTTCAGGTACTTGGCGTCGTTGGGGGTGGCCTGCTCGATGGTGATCTGCTTGGCAGACGAGACGATGTTCAGGCCCAGCTCACCCTCGAAGTAGTGGTAGAGGGAGTCCTCGGCGACCTCGCGGGGGATCTCGGCAACCACGCTCTTGATGATGTAGTCGTGGTCGATGATGGCGGGGGCGCCGTCCATGTGGCGCACGCGCATGATATGGGTGACGGGAACCTGCTCAACTGAACCGTCGGTCAGAGCCTGGAAGGGAACATGGGGTAGCAGGGCGTCTTCCAGCTCGATCAGTTCGGTCTGGGTGTCACCGCTGGCTGACTCGGCAAACTCCTTGTAGCTCACCAGTGAAGACACGGGAATGGAGTAGCGCTTGTGGTCGATGACCAGGGAGCCCTTGCCCATGATGCGCTGGATGTAGCCGCGATCGGTCAGAATGGCCAGAGCCTTGCGGGCGGTCTCACGGGAGACATTGTACTTTTCGGTCAGCTTCTTTTCGCTGGGCAGCAGATCGCCGACGCCGTATTTACCTTCATCAATATCACGAGCCAGGTCGTGGTAGATGCGTTCAAACTTTCCCATTTGGTTCCCCTATATAACAAGTGCGAGAGCACATTGTGTGAGATGGAGTGAGAGTTTCACACGGTGATTGTGTTTCCCTATAGTTTAGGGTGCGCCCGGGGTGTTTGCGAGAGACACACCTATAAATTTGTGTCACACGTTAGACAGGAAGGTGACATGCCGGTTTTTTCCAGGAGGGTACGAGTTTGACCTGCAAAAACTTTGGTTAGCGAGAGCACCCCTGACGGGAATGTGGCGCGAAACGCACTCTCCGGTTGTAAGAAGCGGCCCCCACCAGCGTCCGCTCGCCTCCCCTTTAACGGTGGGGTAGCGTCCAGCCCTAGCCGAAGAGGCGCTCACTGGCGATGCGGGCGCCTTCCGTCAGCGATTCCAGCTTGGCCCAGGCCAAGTCGGGGTGCAGGCGTCCGCCCAGACCACAGTCGGTCGACGCCACCACGTTCTCCTTGCCCACCACCTGAGCAAACTGCTCAATGCGCTGGGCCACCAGCTCGGGGTGCTCAATCAGGTTGGTCGAGTGTGACACGACGCCGGGAATTACGTACTTGCCCTCGGGCAGCTCCAGGTTCTCCCAGACCTTCCACTCGTGGGCGTGGCGCGCGTTGGCAGCCTCAAAGGTGTAGCCGGCGGCGTCAATCGACAGCAGGGTATCGGCCAGGTGCTTGAACTCCAGGTCGGTGCTGTGCGGCCCGTGCCAGGAACCCCAGCACAGGTGGAAGCGGGTCTGCTCGGTCGGGATATCCTCAAGCGCGTAGTTGAGGGCATCAACCGCCACCTGGATAAAGTCAAGGTAATCGCTGACGCTGGGCTCGGGGTTAATCTGGTCCCATCCCTCAGCCACTGAAGGGTCGTCGATTTGCAGGGTAAAGCCGGCATCGGTGATGGCCTTGTACTCTTCCTTCAGCACATCGGCCCAGGCGTAGATGTGCTCCTTGTCGGTGGGGTAGTAGAGGTTACCCACGCGGGCAGCAGAGCCCGGCGACAGGGCCGCCACAAAAGCGCTGTGCACCCCCTTGCCCTCGGTCGCGGCGGTGAGGTTGCGGACGTCCCGCCCCACCTCGTCCTGCCCCCGATAGGTCAGCGGGGCAACGGTGACGGGGAAACTGCGATCAGGGTCGTTGCCCAGGTCGAGCTCCGCAGTGTAAAAGTCCTGGAAACGGGTCCAGTCACGGCGGTCGGCAAAGCTAGTGTACTTGAGCTTGCCAGGCTCAGAGCGGTGCACCTCATTCGCGGGGTTGCCCTCGGTCAGCAGCTTCAAGCCGCCGGTGCGGGCAAAGGAGTAGTGCCACCAGGCACCGTAACCCACCGCCTGACTCATGGCATGCCCGTACTCGCCGTCATTCACAATGTCGATGCCGATCTCTACCTGGCGGTCAACGACCGCCTGGGTTTCTTCGGTCAGAATCTTCTGGAAGTCCGCCTCGTCGATGCTACCGTCTCGGCGGGCGGCGTTAGCGCGAATCAGGCGCTCGCTGCGGGGCAGGGAGCCGACGTGGGTGGTCAGAATACGGTCGGTGTTGATGGGCATGATGTGCTCCTGGGTTGGTCCTACGGCTGTAGAGGCTGCCTGCGTCAGCGGCCTTGACTCCAGCTAACACCCGCACCCGGTAAGCCCCCAAACTCTTTTCGGTCTAAGACGGCACATTTCAAAAATGAACTACAGTGACGGCTGCGCGTCATACTCCCGTCATGCGTGCCTGCCTCACCGCAAGGGGACCGCAAAACCTAAAAGGGACCTCATATTATGCGGTCCCTTTTAAGTTTTCAGGTCCCCTTTGAGAGGGTGGGGGAGAGGCCGTCCGCCCTACTAGGAGCGATAGGAGATTAGGGCAAGTATTTATAACCTAATTATGTTTAAGGAAAAGCTTGGTTTATTCTTTACTGAGGTAAACCTAAGAAAGGCCCTCTAGTGAAGCACACATCACTTCCCGCACTACTCGCTATTGCAGCTCTTGCCCTCACCGGGTGCGGACCCTCCGAAGTCGTTGATGACCAGGCCACATCGGAGCAAGCGACGGCATCATCAGGTTCAGCAGAAGGTACAACGCAGTACCCGCTCACCATCGAGAACTGTGGCACCACCACCGTCATTGAGCAGGCACCTGAACGTGTGGTGTCACTTGACCAAAACTCAACAGAAATCCTCCTGTCTCTTGGCCTTGCTGACCGAATGGTCGGTACCGCTTCCTGGACGGACCCCGTCCTGGACAACCTGGCTGCCGACAACGAAAAAGTCCCCCGCCTAGCCGATAATGCCCCCACCTACGAAGTGATCATGGATGCCGCCCCCGACTTCGTTACCGCCTCCTTCGGGCGTCACTATGCCACCGGTGGTGTTGTCACCCGCGACCGCCTTGCAGAAAGCGAGATTCCCTCCTACCTTTCACCCACCGACTGCGATAACGGGCAAAGCGTTAACGGCGGCGGTCAACGAACCCAGCCTCTGCAGACCGATGAGGCACTCTTCCAGGAAATCCGTGAACTGGCAGAAATTTTTGACGTCACAACGCGAGGTGAAGAACTCATCGCTGATCTCCAAACTCGCGCCAACGCGGCCACTGAGGGCATTGCTAGCCATGACGCTACAGTGGCCTTCTGGTTCGCTGACACGAAAACACCCTACATCGCTGGAGGGCGCGGGGCGCCCCAGTTCCTTGCAACCAGTACCGGCTTGACCAACGCCTTCGCTGATCAAACCGATGACTGGCCCGCTCTCACCTGGGAGTCCGTTGTCGAAGCTAATCCGGACGTCCTGGCGCTCGGTGACCTTCAACGCGACCGATTCCCCGGCGACCGTCTCGACGATAAAATCGCCTTCCTCTCAGAAGACCCGCTGATCAGCAGTATGAGCGCGGTCGTCAACGAACGCTACATCGCCCTCCACGGGGCTGAGATGAACCCTTCAATCCGCTATGTTGACGGTCTCGAAAAAATTCGTGCGTGGATGGACGAGCACGCAGACGAACTCGGGAGCTAAAGTGCCAGCGAGGTTTACCCGCGCCCCGCAGGCAACCCGCATGATCGGCGTCCTGGTGACCCTGGTGGGCCTTGGTGCCCTCGGGGTTTCCATCGCCGCCGTCATCACTCTCGGGCCTGCCGATATTTGGCTCGTCAACGTCCGCGATATCGTCACTAACCACCTCGGTCTTACTGACATTCCCGTCAAAACACACAAGGACGCCATCGTGTGGGAAGACCGCCTGCCGCGGGCAATCATCGCGGCAGCTAGCGGCCTGGTGCTCGGCCTGTGCGGTTTGGTGTTGCAGTCTACCCTGCGTAACCCGCTGGCTGACCCCTACATTCTGGGGGTTTCTTCAGGTGCATCTACAGGGGCAGTCCTGGTGGGTATGCTGGGGCTGGGTGGCGGTGTTCTCGGGCTCTCAACGGGCGCATTTATTGGGGCGCTCGTCGCCTTTGCCGGCGTCCTGCTCATCGTGAAACTTGCCCCCGGAGGAACCTCAACTTTCGTCCTTGCCGGTGTGGCCAGCACCCAATTTTTCTCTGCCCTCACCTCGGTTGCTATCTTCGCCTTTGCAGACTCGGACGAAGCTCGAGGCGTTATGTTCTGGCTCCTGGGATCCCTTGAAGGGGTGCGGTGGAACCAGGTAGCCCTGCTGGGAGCAACGGCGATTGCCTGCCTCATCATGTGCCTGATCTGCGCGCGTGCCCTTGATCTTCTTACGTTGGGGGAGGACATGGCTGAGTCTCTGGGGCTCAATACCCAGTTCACGCGCGGTGCGTTGCTAGTAGGCACGGCTCTGGTGACCGCAGCGGTAGTCAGCATCATCGGCGCCGTTGGATTCGTTGGCCTGGTGATTCCGCATATTGCGCGCCTGCTCTTCGGACAAGCTCACAGGGTGCTCGTCCCTGTAACAGCCATCATGGGCGCCCTTTTTATGGTCTGGGTGGACGCCCTGTCTCGGCAACTTTTCTCGCCTTCCTCCCTGCCCGTGGGGGTAGCTACCGCTCTGGTGGGTGTTCCTTTCTTCGTCTGGATTCTTGTCCGCAACAGGGGGCGTCAGCCCGTTTAGGTGATGCCAAGGCGTCTTCACTGAGCATCTTCACTATGTGAGAACCCCGCTTTCCATCCTGTGGACTACCGCACCGACAGGCGTAGACTAATACCCAAACCTCCAACCACAAACTTTCTTGGGAGCTATCGATGCCTGAACTGCGCTCGCGTACATCCACCCACGGTAGAAACATGGCTGGCGCCCGTGCCCTCTGGCGCGCCACCGGCATGGGCGACGACGACTTCGGCAAGCCCATCATCGCTATCGCCAACTCCTTCACCCAGTTCGTGCCCGGCCATGTGCACCTCAAAAACATGGGCGAACTCGTCGCCGGTGCCATCCGCGAAGCAGGCGGTGTGGCTAAGGAATTCAACACCATCGCCGTGGACGACGGTATCGCCATGGGCCACGACGGCATGCTCTACTCCCTGCCCTCCCGCGACCTGATTGCCGACTCCGTGGAGTACATGGTCAACGCTCACCGCGCTGACGCCCTGGTTTGTATCTCCAACTGCGACAAGATCACCCCCGGTATGCTCCTGGCGGCGATGCGCCTGAACATCCCCGTCATTTTCGTCTCTGGCGGCCCCATGGAATCCGGCGAAGGCATTGAGGGCGTCGTTGAGCACCGCCTCGACCTGGTGGACGCCATGGTCATGGCCGTGGACGACAGCGTCAGCGACGACGCCCTGGCCCAGGTTGAGAAGAACGCCTGCCCCACCTGTGGCTCCTGCGCCGGTATGTTCACCGCCAACTCCATGAACTGCCTGAATGAGGCCATCGGCCTGGCCCTGCCCGGTAACGGCACCACCCTGGCCACCCAGGTTGCCCGCAAGCAGCTCTTCCTCGAAGCTGGCGCCAAGATTGTTGAGCTGGCCAAGCGCTACTACGAGCAGGACGACGAGAGCGTACTTCCCCGCTCCATCGCCACCAAGGCCGCCTTCGAGAACGCTATGGCCCTGGACGTTGCCATGGGCGGCTCCACCAACACCGTTCTGCATATTCTGGCGATTGCCCACGAAGCCGGTGTTGACTTCACCCTGCGCGACATCGACGCGATTTCCCGCAAGGTGCCCTGCCTGGCCAAGGTAGCCCCCAACTCCACCAAGTACCACATCGAGCACGTGCATCGCGCAGGCGGTATTCCTGCCCTGCTCGGTGAGCTGGATCGTGCCGGTCTGCTGAACCGCGACGTCCACTCCGTGCACGCCGACTCCCTTCAGCAGTGGCTCTCTGACTGGGACATCCGTTCCGGTGCCGCCACCGACACCGCCAAGGAGCTCTTCCTGGCTGCCCCCGGCGGCGTCCGCACCACCCAGGCCTTCTCTACCGCTAACAAGTACGAGAGCCACGAAACCGACGCCGAAAACGGCTGCATCCGCGCCGTTGAGCACGCCTACACCAAGGACGGCGGCCTGGCCGTCCTCTACGGCAACATCGCCGAGGACGGGGCCATCATCAAGAGCGCCGGTATCGACGAGGAGCTCTTCCACTTCGTTGGCAAGGCTTTTGTGGTGGAGTCCCAGGACGAGGCTGTCTTCGAGATTCTGTCGAAGAACGTGAAGGAGGGCGACATCGTCGTCATCCAGTACGAGGGCCCCAAGGGCGGCCCCGGCATGCAGGAAATGCTCTACCCCACCTCCTACCTCAAGGGCCTGGGCCTGGGTAAGAAGTGCGCCCTGATTACCGACGGACGCTTCTCCGGCGGTACTTCCGGTATCTCCATCGGCCACATTTCCCCCGAGGCAGCTGCCGGTGGAGCCGTGGGCCTGATTGAACACGGCGACGAGATTGAGATCGATGTTCACAACCGCATCCTGCGCGTGAATGTGCCCGACGAGGTGCTGGCCGAGCGCCGTGCCAAGAAGGGCCCTGCCCCCTGGAAGCCCACTAAGCCCCGCGAACGCCAGGTCTCCAGCGCCCTGCGCGCCTACGCCTCCATGGTCACCAGCGCCGACAAGGGTGCAGTGCGCATCGTCCCCGAGTAAACCTCGGTTTTCACCCAAGATAAGGACGCCCCGCCCCGGCTTACGCAAGCCGGGGCGGGGCGTCCTTGTGCTGGGGGTTCTGTAGTCCTGCCCGGTGTGTCTCCTGCCGGGCTGTTTCGGCGTCCGTCCGCTCGTCCGCCCACCTGCCCCGCCCGCTCGCCCGCTCCGCGCGAGTGCTTACCAGACTCGCACAGTGCCTACGCACGGGGTGGACGCTCCGCGAAGCTGGTGGGCGTTCACCGAGAGAGTGAAGAGGGCTCCGATACCCCTCACCTGTTGGCAAAACGACGCTGAGTTGGTATAGCTTTAAAGAGTAAGCAAAACAACTATAGACACCCCTTAGGAGATGAATAATGTGGAAATTACGCCTGCGCATATCAAAAAATGTGAGCTGACCTGGGAGCCGCCGGATTACACCAGCTCTTACCCGGCAGGGTTCACCGAGCAGGGTGTGGCTGTCATCGTGGTGGTCATGGACCAGGTGCGAGCAGCCGGTGACTGCCACGTGGGGCTGACGTCCTTCGCTTTTATCTCGCGCGAAAACGGCGAGCGAGAGGTCATTGAGAGCGAACCTGTAGCCGAGTCTCTGACACACAGCCTCATGGACCCCTGCGACACCGTACATACCGACATGCTGGGTCGTGCGATTCTGGCGACCATGGACGCCATCCCCGAGGAGTATAAGACCAACCTCATCACCGTGGCAGCCGATAAGCACTACCTCAAGCTGCTCTTCCGCAAGTTCACGGCCTTCCGCGACTTCTTGGAATACCGGTCCATCGATAAGGTCATGAACCCCTACGAGTCGCACTCCCTGGGCGAGATTCACGTGAAGCTCATCGGCACTCCGGCAGGTGAGCTTATGCCGCACTTTATGGACGAGGCCTCGCGTCTGGCTCACGCCGAGCTTGAGAAGAACACCGCCCAGCTGCCGGTAGAGAAGCTGGTGGAGTACAGCGTCTTTACCGACTGTTCGTTCAGATCAACCAATAATAAGAAGTATTTAAAGGGCGGACGCATGGGCATCGGCGGGGTGAGCGAAGACGGCTTCTTCTTCCACTCCCACTACGATGCAACGAACATTATGACCGGGGAGCTCTCGGCCATGTTGGCTGCTTTTAATATCTTCTATCACGGTGGCCGCCAGCTGATTATTCACACCGATTCGTTGGGGGCGCTGACCTTTGTGCTGCGCCTGGCGCACAACCGCTGGGTCTACAACACCTGGGCTACCGAGGGTGTGCAGAATCAGCAGGTTCTGGACGAGATGGAGCGGCTGACCGAGGCCATTCGGGAGCGCCGGGTGCTGGTTAAGCATATTCCGGGGCATACCGGGCACGGGCTGCAGGAGTCGTCGGATTCTGTGTCGAAGATGCACCGGCACTTCCCCGGGCAGATTGTGGATAAGGGGCATGTCTCCGAGTTCAACCAGCGCTGCGAGTCGATTATTACCGCCCTGTCTGGGTGTGAGAAGGCCCTGCGCCTGCCCTGCGGCGACTGGATTCAGATCCGCCCGTCGGTGGTGCACGCCCGTAATCGTCTGTGGAAGTAGCGGGGTCGCTGCCCTAGGTACCATTTAAATCAGAAAAACCCACCTAGTTGGTGGGTTTTTCTGATTTAAATGGTACTAACTGACCGGGGTGGCGCGGACGCCCGCCGCTAGGCTACGTCGCGCTTTTCCTGTCGGGCGCGGCGCAGCAGCCAGAGGAAGACAGCCACAAGAGCCAGGGCTACCAGGGCGTACACAACCTTGGAGTACTGGTCGATGACGCCCTCAACAACGTGCCAGTTTTCACCAAGAATCCAGCCGCAGTAAATGAGCAGAGCGTTCCACACAGATGAACCCAGCAGGGTGTAGAAGCCGAAAGTCAGCGGGTTCATGCGGTCGATACCGGCGGGAATCGAAATCAGCGAACGAATACCGGGGATAACGCGGCCGATCAGGATGGAGGCCTTGCCGTACTTGTCGAACCAGGCCAGGGCGGCGTCGACGTCCTCAACCTTGACCAGCCACATCCAGGCCGCAATCTTGCGCAGGCGGTTGGCGCCGATAGCGGCGCCCAGGTAGTAGAGGAAGTAGGCGCCAGCCAGGGAGCCAACGGTCGCCCAGATAAAGGCGGCCACTACGTTGATGGAGCCCTGGGAGGCGGTGAAGCCAGCCAGCGGCAGGATAACCTCGGAGGGGATGGGCGGGAAGACGTTCTCAAGGAAGACGGCCAGGCCAACGCCGGGGGAACCGATGGCCTCCGTGACGGAGATAACCCAGTCGATAATGTTCTGGAGCACGAGTGCCCTTTCTCTGCGAGTGCGGGCAGCCGCCCGGTGACAAAACTTTCTCTATTCTCTCGTAGAACCCTGTGTTTTCCTATGAGCTAGCTTGTAGAGAGGCTGGGGGTTTTGGTCACGTTATAGTAATGCTGCGTAACCTGTTCACACGGTGAAATAAGTTACCGCCGGTGTAGGGGCATGGGTGACTATGGAGGGTAGATAACTAGGCCTACTATCAGGAGAGTCCATGGCTGAGCATACTTTTGGCTTCCGCACCCGTGCCCTGCACGCGGGCGGTACCCCCGACGCCGAGCACGGTGCTCGTGCGGTTCCGATTTACCAGTCCACCTCCTTTGTTTTTAAGGACGCGGACGACGCCGCCAACCTTTTTGCCCTGCAGAAGTACGGCAATATCTACTCCCGCCTGGGTAACCCCACTGTGGCGGCGTTGGAAGAGCGCATTGCTTCGCTGGAGGGCGGTATCGGTGCGGTAGCGACTGCCTCGGGTATGGCTGCTGAGTTCATTACCTTCGCGGCGCTCTGCCAGGCTGGGGATCATATTGTTGCTTCGTCTAACCTCTACGGCGGCACTATTACCCAGCTGGATGTTTCCCTGCGCCGGTTCGGCATCGACACTACCTTTGTGGACGGCACTGACCCGGCCGACTATGCCGCCGCGATTCGTCCTGAAACCAAGGCTGTCTACACCGAAATCGTCGCCAACCCCTCGGGCCAGGTCGCTGACCTGGAAGGCCTGGCCCGCGTGGCCCACGAGAATGACATTCCCCTGGTCGTAGATGCCACCCTCTCTACTCCCTACCTGATCCGCCCCATCGAACACGGCGCTGACATCGTGATTCACTCGGTCACTAAGTTCCTGGGCGGGCACGGCACCACCTTGGGTGGCGTGGTTGTCGAGTCGGGTCGCTTCAACTGGGGCAACGGCAAGTTCCCCACCATGACCGAGCCGATTCCCTCCTACAACAACATTTCTTGGTGGGGTAACTTCGGCGAGTACGGCTTTTTGACCAAGCTACGGTCGGAGCAGCTGCGCGACTTTGGCCCCTCCCTCTCAGCCCAGGCGGCTTTCAACCTGTTGCAGGGTGTTGAGACCCTGCCCCAGCGTATGGACGCCCACCTGGCTAACGCTAAGGAGGTCGTCGCCTGGCTGAACGAGGACGCCCGTATCTCTTACGTTAACTACGCCGGCCTGCCTGAGCACCCCCACTATGAGCGGGCGCAGAAGCTGCTACCGCTGGGTGTTGGGTCGGTCTTCTCCTTCGGCGTTGCCGGCACCGAGAAGGCGGGCGGACGCGATGTGGGCGCCGAGTTTATCAAGAACCTGCAGCTGGCGTCCCACCTGGCCAACATTGGTGATGCCCGCACCCTGATTCTGCACCCGGCGTCTACCACCCACCAGCAGCTGACCGCTGAGCAGCTGGCTGCCGGTGGCGTGGGCGAAGATTTGATTCGTATTTCGGTGGGTCTGGAAGATGCCGTCGATATCATCTGGGATTTGGACCAGGCCCTGACCGTTGCGTCCGGTCGCAACCACGCTGGTGAGGTCGTTGGTGTTGCCAGCGCTGATGAGCTGGTGGCCCGCCGTGAGGCTGCCGAGGCTGAGGCGGCTGCCCAGAAGGCTGCCCTGGAGGCGGACGCTGCCGCCCACGCCGCCGAACGCGCCGCGCGGGAGGGGGCTGGGACGTCCGCCCCGGCGTCCGCACCTGCCTGCGAGATCCCTGCACCCAAGAAGGAGGCCTAAGCCGTGACTGAGATTCGTACCTGGGAAGGCCCCAGCGCACCGGAGCGACTAAAGATTCTGCACGAGACTAAGTCCATTGCGATTGTGGGTATGTCTGACAAGATTTCGCGCTCTTCCTATTTTGTGGCGACCTATCTGCAGTCGTCGAGCCCTTACACCCTGTATTTTGTGAACCCGATTTTGGCGGCTAAGGGTAAGGAGGTGCTAGGGCAGAAGGTGTACGCGTCGCTGGCTGACCTGCCTGAGGCCCCTGACCTGGTAGAAATTTTCCGCCGCAATGAGGATCTGCCCGGTGTGGTGCAGGAGGCCATTGAGGTGGGCGCGAAGACGGTGTGGATGCAGCTGGGCTCCTGGAATGAGGAGGCTGCGCGGCTGGGTGAGGACGCCGGGCTGAACGTGGTGATGGACCGGTGCGTGAAGATTGAGCACGCCCGCTTCCACGGCGGCCTGCACCTGGCAGGATTCGTGACCGGCGTGATTTCGTCCAAGCGGCAGGTCCTGGCCTAGGGGTTTATTCATGAGGGGGTTCAGCAGGCTCGCGCTCGCTGCCGACCCTCTCGCCTGGTTCGCTTCGCTCACGAGGCGATTCACGCCAGCCGCCGAGCCAGCAGCTTCGCTGCGAGCCTGCTTCACCCACCCTTCTGAATAAGCTTCTATGTACCATCTACCTCAGAAATGACCACGAACTAGGTGGTCATTTCTGAGTTTCGGAACAACTAACTGCCTGAGGTGCACTCCACCTACCCCGGCGTACACTAAACCTATGAAACTCATTGAGCCTCGCCCCGTGCCCCTGGGTGGGCTGCGGGCCATGACTGTCCGCCGCCTGCTGCCCTCCCGCGACCGCCGTATGGTCGGTGCCTGGTGCTTCATCGACCACTACGGCCCCGACGACGTCGCCGTCACCGGCGGCATGCGCGTCGCCCCGCACCCCCACACCGGCCTGCAAACCGCCAGCTGGATCTTCACCGGCACCATCGAACACCGCGACTCCCTCGGCACCGTCGCCGATGTGCGCCCCGGCGAGCTCAACCTCATGACCGCCGGCTACGGCATCAACCACTCCGAATACTCCACGCCAGATACCACCGTGCTGCACGGCATCCAGCTCTGGATCGCCCTGCCCCGCGACGACATGAACACCGCCCCCGCCTTCGAAAACTTCGTGCCCGAAGCCCTCACCTTCGGCGGGCAGGGGAGTGGGCAGGACGCGTCCGCCCCGGCTGGAGTGCAGGCCCGCGTCTTCCTGGGGGAGCTGGGCGTGACTGTCGATGGGGAAACCAAGACCGGCTCGTCCCCCGTCACAACCTTCTCGCCCCTGCTGGGCGCGGAAATCCTGGTGGGCGCTCCCGGGTCAGACCCTCGGGCCGACAAGAACCCGGCAGAAGATGCCCCGCGCCGAACCTTCACCCTGACCCTTAACCCCGAGTTTGAGCACGGGTTTGTGGTTGATACCGGTGCCCTCCTTATTAAGGGCCAGCGCGTCGCCGCCGATGAAATGCTCTTCATTGAACCCGGCACCGAAGAGCTGACCATCGAGGCCATCGGCGCTACCCGCCTGATCCTGCTCGGCGGCACCCCCTTCGGTGAAAAAATCACCATGTGGTGGAACTTTATCGGCCGCACCCACGAAGACATCGTCGAGGCCCGCGCTGCCTGGAACGCCCAAGCTGACAGCTTCGAGGCCGTCACCGCACCGGCGGGTGCCTCTGGCACTGACATTGTGACAGACGGTGCCCTTGCCGCCGGTCAGGGCGCTACCGCCGATCACCCCCGCTTCGGCGGGGTGGTGCTACTGCCCGGTGAATACGACGAAAAGCCCCGCACCTCCGTCATTCCCGCCCCCGATCTACCCAACGCCCGCCTGAAGCTACGCGGCGACTAGCCCTGGGCAAGGGGGCGGACGGGCGCGCGTCCGCTTGCGCAGTACCTAAAAGTTGTCGGCTGGGTCACGGTTTTCGTCATGAAATCGTGACCTGGCGGCTACCGTGTCGCATATTATGTCGGGAGAATTTGCCCGCACAGGTTACCGGCCGGTAACCCGCGATGACCAGTCTTAACGGCAGATTCCCAGCACCCTCTGTGCCCTTGTTGAGACGTGACATAGGGCAGAAAAATCAACTTTTTATAACGATTCGGTATACATCGTTACCAAATCGTTATAGGCTGTTCAAAGTCCAATCAGCTTCCGAGGGAAGCATGGGAGCCCACAACCCCACGTACGGGCCACCCAGCAGTAGCAGCAACCCGGCTGCGAAATCTCAAGAAGAGACGAAAGGTACAACATTGCGTCGTTCACTCTCAGTAGGTGCGGTAGGTGTCATCCTCTCCGGTGCTGTTCTCGCAGCAGCAAACGCATCGGTAAATGAAGCCCCGCAGACCACCGTAGACAACGGTGCAGCTGTTTCAACCCCCCTGCTCAAGGCATTCGCCGTTGCAGGTGAAGGCAAGGTCGTAAGCTGGGGCGTTCCCGCTTACATCGTAGCTCCCGAAAAGCCCGTTGAAGCAACCCCCGTTATCGAGGAAGCCCCCGTCGTTGAAGAGGCTCCTGTAGAAGCTCCGGTTGTTGAAGAAGCACCCGTCGAAGCTCCTGTTGAAGAAGCCACCGTTGCTGTTCAGTCCGAGACTGTTGAGGTTGTAGAAGCAGCTCCTGCTCCTGCTCCCGTTGAAACCGTAGCTCCTGTAGCAACTCAGGCTCCCGCGCCTGTAGAAACCCAGGCTCCCGCGCCTGCACCCGCAGCAGCCCCCACTCTTTCCACCGCCACCAACCAGGCTAAGCGCGATGCTGTTGTAGCAGCCGCCCTAGGTGCCGCAGCCGTCAATGCTCAGACCGACTGCACCATGCTGGCAACCAACTCCCTGCGTGCCGCTGGCATCAACTTCCACGGCTGGCCCATGGATTACATGGCCCTGGGTACCGTAACCTCCAACCCCCAGCCCGGCGACCTGGTTCTTTACCAGTCCAACGGCTTCGGCCAGCAGCACATCGCCGTTTACATTGGCAACGGCCAGGCTGTACACGGTGGCTGGAACGGCATGGGCACCTCCATCTTCTCGGTGAACCTGCCCACCGCGTCCGCACCGATCTTCGTATCACCCGCTGGCTACAACAGCTAAGGCAACCGCTAACAGCGTCTTTTCTTGAGAAAAGTCCCGCTCCCTCACCAGGGAGCGGGACTTTTTCAGTTTTCTTCGGGCTCTAACGCTAGGGGGCTCTAGAGCTGCATAGCCGCCCGGTAGAAGGAGGCCTTGAACTCGCGCACGGCAGTCACCGACCAGATAGCGCTGGTAGAGCCAGCCCGTGCCTGCTGTAGGTGGGGCAGGTCGGCGGCAAGGGCCTGGTCAAACTGGGCTCGCAGGTCGTCGAGCGAGGCAATGGTCTGCCCACGGTGGGTGAAGGGGAAGACCGCGGACGCCTCCGCCCGCTCAAGCCCCTGACGGTAGCGAGACGCGCGGTCGGCAGCATAGTCGGCGATGCCGATTTGCCCCATGATGAAGCTATCCGAGAGCGCCCCACCGGCAGCGGTCTTGTACTGGTTGGAGATATAGGGTACCAGGCCCTCATCGTAGCCCTTGTACGCCAGCAGGTCGAAGGCCTGACGGCGGACGGTGATATCGCCTGCCGCCCCGGTGGAGGGAGTGTAAGCACCGTAGGCGGGGTCAAAGAGGGGAATGGTGTAGTAGCTGTTCGCCGGTGCGGTGCCGATAGTGCTGATACCGCGCCACTGGTAGCGGGAGACCACCAGACCCTGGGCGGTGAAGTCCTCCACTGTTGAGAGGGCGGCTGCCTCGTCCACGGTGATGGTGCTGAAGGTGTCATCGGTGTGGCCGGTGGTGCCGCGCGGGGTCTGGCTCAGGCGGTTGAGCAGGACGGCACGCTCCTCGGCCGGGCGGCGCAGGATAGCTTCTGCCTCAAGGGCATCGAGCAGGTAGAGGGTATCGAGCTGGGAGCGCATGTAGGCTGAGAGGTCCTGCTTGGTGGCGAACTGCTCGGGGTTGCCATTGTGTAGACGGTCGGGGACGGCCGTCCAGTCAAAGTACTGGTTGAAGCCAACGATAGCTGAGGTGGGGCTATCGGGGCCCTCGAAGATACCGCGGGCGATTGTCTCGGGGCCGAAACCGTCACGCAGGCCGCCGCCGTTGGTGAGCAAGGTGTCGTCAATCAGGTGGGTCATCTCGTGGCCGTAGGTGGTCACGCCGTTAGCAGAGATAGCCTTACCCATGAAGTAGCGCATACCGGTGCCCTCAGCCTGGGCGGTTGCCTGGGTGTAGGGGGCCCAGAGGTTAAGGGGTGCAAAGAAGTCGCTGATTGCCCCGGGGCTGGTCTTAGGTAGCCAGGAAGCGGAAATGTTCTGGGCCTTGTAGCCCTGGAAGGTATCAATCGCCAGGCGGTTGCCGGTGAGTTCACCCGCGTAGGAGGGGGTAAGCCGGGTCCAGAGTTCCACAAAGGCGTTTTGTTCGGCTGCCCGGCGGTTGAGCTCGTCAATAAAGGCGGTTTTCTCGGCCGTACTGCTCCCCGCGGTGGCAGGGTCTACATAGGTGTAGGTGTGGCCGAAGGTGATAGAAGCCGGGGTGGTCGCAACGTATACCCCGTCGGTTTCCTGCGAGAGCAGGGGCAGAATAAAACGTTGGGTGGCAGGGTCTGCCGCCAGCTTGCTGTAGAGCGGGGCGGCGTCGTCCGCAATGATGGCCCCGCTCTGCTCCCGCATCCAGGCATCTAGGTCGCTGGTGCCTGCCCGGTCTGCGATAAAGCTGGTGAGTTCGGGCAGGCGCACCACGGTGCGGTGGGCGGTGGGGGAGTTGCTGAAGGCCAGCACATTGGCTCGCTGGGAGCCGATGTTGAGAATGTAGTCAACCGGGTCAACCCCTGCGATACCGAACTGCTCGGGGTTGGTGATGAGGGCTTCTGCCACGTTCACACCACCTAGCTCGAAAGAATAGAGTGACCGCAGGTAGGCCAGGCCCAGTAGGAACTGCTCCTTGCGCCCGCTCACTTTGTTGGTGATGAGGGTTTCGCGCTCTGCCTCTGAGAGGTGGGCGTAGAGGGGGTTGGCAGCAATGGCGGTGAGGGTATTCTGGGCCAGCAGCTTTGAGACGTTGAACTGCTTTTCAAGGCCGGTAGCCTTGAGTGCCTCGGGGCGCAGCTCGGCCAGGGCCTCAGCCTCGGTCACGGAGCTAAAAGGACGCCCGGTGCGGCGGGAAATCTCTAGGCGCTTGTTGGTGATATCGGTGAAGCGCACGGTGGGTGAAAGGGAGTCGTAGACTGTCTGAGACTCGGTAAAGGAGATACCGCCCAGTTCTGCTGCCAGGGTGGCAAAAAGGTCAGCGGACGGCGTTGATGCGGCGTAGGCTGGCACCGCCGAGCTGGCAATGATGGTGGGAGCAGACCAGGCTGCACCCTGAATGAGGGTGCGGCGATGAATGGAGGAGGAAGACATAGAGAACTCTTTGTGTGGTATCGAGGGGGATGTGTGAGGTGGCGGTATCGTCCTCAAGTGATAGCAGACGAAGGGGGCACAGGGCCTGCACCTCTTCTTTAAGAATACCGGCTGGGGCAGCCGGGAGCAGGGAGTGTGTGCCGGTGAGGCTCGTGGGCTGGTGCGGATGTGCCCTTGACTATATCTCTTGTGTTTGCCCAAGAGTAACGTCATAAATGCGTAACATTAATTCTCTGCCTTGCAGATAGCAGGTATAGGCTCTATAAATACGCTTTTTTCTTGACACCGAAAGGAATCACCGTGGCAGGCTTTACCACCCGCGCAATCCACGCCGTCCACTCCAATGAAGAACAGGCCGTCGTACCCCCGATCTACACCGCCTCCACCTTCGGTCAGCCCACGGATGGCACCGAAGGCCCCTTCGAATACCAGCGCGGCGGCAACCCCACCCGCTCCAAGGCAGAAACCACCCTCGCCGCCATCGAAGGCGCCGAACACGCTTTCCTCTACGCCTCCGGCATGGGCGCCACCGCCGCAGCCATGGGAATCCTGGAACACGACCAGACCCTCATCATGGGCATGCCCGTCTACGGCGGCAACTACCGTTTTGCCACCATCGAACTCCCCAAGCGCGGCGTCACCAACGAACTGGTCTACGACCTCTCCACCCTCTCCGACGCCCACTTTGAGGGCAAGAACGTGGGCATGGTCTTCATTGAGACCCCCTCCAACCCCACCCTGCGCGTCACCGACATCAAGAAGGTCGCCGAGCTAACCCACCGCCACGGTGCCCTGCTGGTCGTCGACAACACCGTCATGACCCCCTACCTGCAGAAGCCCCTTGACCTGGGCGCAGATATCGTCGTGCAGTCAGCCACCAAGTACCTGGCCGGCCACGGCGACCTGCTCGCGGGCGTCGCCACCACCAACAACGCAGAGTTGGCCGACAAGCTCTTCAAGGCCCAGCTGATTTCTGGCGGCGTGCTCTCACCCATCGACTCCTACCGTCTGCTGCAGAACGTCAAGACCCTGGCTCTGCGTATGGAGCGCCAGCAGGCTAACGCCGACGTCCTCATCGAGGCCGTCGCCGCCCACCCCGCCGTTGACACCGTCTACTTCCCCGGCTCCTACAGCGCCGAAGAAGCTAAGATTCAGGCCGAGCAGGCCACCGGCAAGGGCGCCCTCTTCTCCTTCACCATCAAAGAAGGCTACGATATCAAGGCCTTCCTCGACGCCCTGCAGGTCTTCACCTTCGCCGTCTCACTCGGCGGCATCGAATCCCTGGTCTGCCTACCCACCACCATGACCCAGGGTGCCTACTCCCAAGAAGACCGCGACGACGCAGGCCTCACCACCCGCCTGGTGCGCGTAGCCGTTGGTATTGAGGACGTTGAGGACCTGCGCGCAGACATCATCGGTGCCCTCGACGCCGCCTAAGCCTTCCCCACAACAAACACAATCACCGAAAGGTACACCCATGCAGAACATCACCCGCCGTACCGCGCTCTCCGCCGCTGGCGCGTCCGCCCTTGCCCTGGCCCTGGCCGCCTGCGGCTCCTCCTCATCTACCACCTCCTCCGACTCCTCTGCCGCAGCCGATAAGCTGCAGGCCATCAAGGACGCCGGTAAGATCCGCATCGGCTTCGAAGGCACCTTCGCCCCCTGGAACTACCACAACGAAGCCGGCGAACTCGTCGGCATGGAAAAGGAAATCGGCGACCTGATTGCCGCCGACCTGGGCGTCACCGCCGAATACACTGAAACCCCCTGGGACTCCCTGATCGCCGGTGTCGACGCCGACCGCTACGACATCGTCATCAACAACGTCTCACCCACCGAAGAGCGCAAGCAGAAGTACGACTTCTCCAACCCCTACGTCGCCTCAGAAGGTAAGGTCGCCGTCCTGCAGGACTCAGAACTGCAGACCATCGCCGACCTCAACGGCGCCACCGCAGCCTCATCAGAGACCTCTAACTTCCGCACCCTGCTCGAAGAAGCAGGCGCCCAGATGACCATCGTTACCGGCTTCGACGAAGCCATCGAACAGGTACTCACCGGCCGCGTGGACGCCTGCGGTAACGACGCCGTCACCTTCGCCTACTACCAGGAGCAGCACCCCGACGCACCCATCCGCCTGCTCGACGGTGTGCTCGGCGACGCCTCCCAGTCCGCAATCCTCATGCCCAAGGGCGCCACCACCCTGCAGACCGCCATCAACGACTCCATCGCCAAGCACCTGGAGAACGGCGACTTCAAGGCCATCTACGAAAAGTACGTTGGCATCGACCTGAGCCCCAAGGCCTAGCCACACGCGGCTAGCCGACCCCGGCGTCCGAACCGAAAGTAACCCGTAGAACACTATGGACCGCTACCTAGAACTCTGGGCACAATCCCTGCCCTCCCTGCTGCTGGCCACCGTGCAGGTGACCATCCCGCTGACCCTCATCTCCTTCGTGCTCGCACTGGTGCTGGGTCTGCTGGCCACCGCCGCCCGCAACCTCAGCCGCTACAACCCGCTCAACTGGCTGGCAACAGCCTTCGTGTGGTTCTTCCGCGGCACCCCGCTTCTGGTGCAGCTCTTCCTGGTGTTCTACGGGCTACCCCGCATCGGCATCACCCTCGACACCTGGCCCGCCGCCATCATCGCGCTGAGCCTTAACACCGGAGCCTATGTGGCAGAGACCTTCCGCTCAGCCTACGCCTCGATTCCGCGTGGCCAGTTTGAAGCTGCTCGCACCCTCAATTTCACCAAGATGCAGACCCTGCGCCACGTCGTCGTCCCGCAGGCCACCCGCATCGCCCTGCCCCCGCTGGGCAACGACCTGATAGACCTGGTCAAGGGCACCTCCCTGGTCTCGGTAATCTCCATGGTCGACCTTTTCCAGTCCGGCAAGCAGGTTGCCGCCCGTACCTTCGAGCCTTTGGCCATGTACCTGGAAGTTGCCGCCATTTATCTGGTCATCTTCACCCTGCTCTCCATCGCCCAGCGCGCCCTCGAGAAGCGCACCAGCCGTTACATAAGGACAGCCAATGCTTAGCCTGAAGAACCTCACCAAAAGCTTCGGCGAGAACACCATCCTGCGTGACATCTCCCTGGACCTCGACAACGGCGAAACCACGGTCATTCTCGGCCCCTCCGGCTCGGGCAAATCCACCCTGCTGCGCTGCCTGAACCTGCTTGAAACCCCCGAGTCCGGCGTCCTGACCATCGAGGGTGACTCGGTAGACTTCGCCGCCGGGCTGACCGACGAGCAGGTACGCACCATCCGCAAGCACTCGGCCATGGTCTTCCAGAACTTCAACCTCTTCCCCCACTACACCGCTGAGCAGAACGTGGCCCTGGCCCCGGTGCTCAACGGCAAGATGGGTAAGGACGCCGCCGCCCAGCTCGCGCGCGAACTCCTAGAAAAGGTGGGGTTGGGGCATAAGGCGGGTGCCTACCCCGATAACCTCTCCGGCGGCCAGCAGCAGCGCGTCGCCATTGCCCGCGCCCTGGCGGTTGCCCCCGACTACCTGCTCTTTGACGAGCCCACCTCCGCCCTCGACCCCGAGCTTGAAGCCGAGGTCATTCAGGTGCTTATCGACCTGGCCCGCGAAAAACGCTCCCTGGTGGTCGTTACCCACAACATGGCCTTCGCCCGCCGGGTTGCCGACCGCATCGTCTTCCTCGACGGCGGTAATGTGCTTTATAACGGCGCCCCCGAAGCCTTCTTCGCCTCCGACAACGAACGCATCCAGCGCTTCCTGCAGATCTTCGAAATGACGGACTACCGAATCTAAGGCGCTGGGGCGCTAGGGGCGGCCTAGGCGTAGCGATGCCGGCCAGAACGCCCCAGAGCCGACTTCACCCCGTCCTTTCTCTCTTCACCCCGAGATAATCACTAGGGTGAAGAGAGAAAGGACGGGGTGATGTGTTAACACCAGAGGATCTCAGAGGGCTACCGGTAAATTGCTGAGCGGTGACCAACGTTCAAACTCTTTTGCCAGCACTAATTGCCAGGCCACATTCAGACCCCGAGCTCATCCCACAATTCCTGGGCGGGGCGGGTCTCACGGCCGTCTGCCTCGAAGCGCGCCAACGCCTGCTGTGCCCATACCTGTTCTTCCTGCTGCTCAAGATAATCAAGTACAGCAGAACGCACTAGCTCTTCGGTGCTCGTACCAAGAGCGGAAGAAAGACTCTGTAGCTGTGCCTCTTCAGTAGCTGTAAACTCAACATGCACGGTCATAGGTTTTCTCCTTACTGTGCTTTCCAGTATGGCAAATGGCTGTACTTTCAACAATAGGATATTGTTCTGGGCTTGCTTTCTGTGATGAAGAAGCTGGGAGTATTTTCAGGGATAAGCGCACGGTAAAGTTTTGCCCATGAACACCGCTTTTACTTTTTCAGTAGGTCTGGTACCTAGCCAGCAGGAACTGGTAGATCTCTACACCTCTGTTGGGTGGAGCGCTTACACCGACCACCCTGAAGACCTGGTTCCCATGTGCGCAGGTAGCCTTTACCTAGCGGTAGCCCGCGAGGACGCCACCGGCCGGCTCGCCGGGCTAGTGCGGGTTGTCGGCGATGGGGTCAGCATCAGCTATATTCAAGACCTACTCATCAACCCGGACTTTCAGAAGGCCGGCCTTGGCTCCCGCCTGCTCGACATGGCGCTGGCTGCCGTGGGTGGCGTCCGCCAGGTCTACATCACCACAGAAACCCACCCTAGCAACCAGCACGTCATCGACCTCTACCGGGGCAGAGGCTTTACACCCGTTGAGGGCTACGGCTGCGTGACTCTGGCGAAATTTACCTTTGATGAGGTTAAAGAGGTGAACGCTACAGCCTAAGCCCGCCCCTCGCGGTGGGCGCGGGCTGTTTCTTCGTCAATAATGCGCATTTCCTGGGTCAGCGGGGCACCGGGAACCCACCGGTCGCGCAAACCTGAGCGGCGGCGTCCTAACCGCAAGCGGGGGCGGGGAACCTTGAACTGAACCGGCTCCGGCAGCTGCCAGCGGCGCCACCGCGCCATAATACCCATGACCAGGCAGGTCACGATGGAAAGAGCCATACCCAGCACCTGCTGATCCCATAAAACCATGCACAGGGCGACCTCCGCAGCCCCCACAAACGCCACCGTGGCGTACAGCGGGCTACCACCCAGAATCGCCGGAATACGATTGACCATAATGTCGCGCAGGGCACCGCCGCCCACAGCCGTCACCACACCCAGGGCGATCGCCGGTAGCCAGTGCAGACCCAGAGCGAGAGCCTTGATAGTTCCGGTGGCGGTCCAGCAGCCCATGCCGAGAAAGTCCGCCACCAGCAGGGTCCGGTCAGCCCAGCGAGCCCCAAAATCCATGAGATAAGCCAGAGCCGCAGACCCCAGGGCAGCCACCCAGTAGTAGCTATCGGTCAGGGCCACCGGGAAGCCGGTGTCGAGCAGAACATCACGAATAATGCCCCCGCCCATAGCTGTAATTACCGAGAAAATAATGAACCCCACGATATCGAAACGATGGGCGCGGGCAACCGCCCCACCCAGCAGGCCGTTAGTGACAATAGCGGCTACGTCGATTACGCGGAACCAGGTTTCTGGGTCAATATCAAAAAAGTCCATCTATTCAGTCCACTCGCCGCCGGGCACCAGAGGGTAGCGCTCGCGTAGCTGTGCCTGCTTGCTCACCGGCGGAATGTAAACCCAGGCGGTAACCGGCTCACCGGCGTCCGTCACCACCTCGGCCAGCACCCGGTTGTAGAGGTTATCGTCGTGCACAGGACGCTCCGGGTCAGTTCCTTCCAGCTGGTCGAGGGAGGCGGCAACAGCCTGCCAATCGGCGGGGTCTACGAACACCAGGGTGCCGCGCACTACCGGGGCGGGGGCGTCCGCGCCTGTATCACCGCTACCAGCTGGCGTGCTGACCGGGGTGGACGCCGGGAGCAGGTAAGGGTAGGAGCCGTTAGTGACCAGTTCGTAGCCGGTGATGGTCGCATCGACCCTGTTGGCATCCGCCCCACGGAACCAGTGATGATTGCTCATACCGGGGCGCAGGGTGCCGTAAACGAAAACGGGGTAATGGGCTGTCATGCCTCTATCGTACCCATGAGGTGCGCTCAGACAGTTAGGTGGCGCAGACTCACGCTCGCTGCCGACCCTCTCGCCTGGTTCGCTTCGCTCACGAGGCGATTCACGCCAGCCGCCGAGCCAGCAGCTTCGCTGTGAGTCTGCGCCACCTACTCGCTTACTTGAGCACCGTCGGCACGAACCGGCAGTAGCCGTCGGTAATTGCCCCGTCTGATTCGCGCACGCCGAAGCCCACGGAGCGTCCGCCCACCACCCAGGCCCCGATAACGGGGTAGTTGGGTTCGCCGGCGTCCCCGGTGAAGTTGGGCGGCTGCACGTACTGCTGGTAGATGTACTCGTGGTCGGCGGCGGTTTCGGTCATGTAGCCGTCGGTGTGGGCAACCTGCACCCCGTGGGTCGGGGCGTTCACTACGATACCGTCGCCCTCCCGCCCAAAGATGGGTTTCTTGACCCAGTTGGTGAAGCCGTGGTCGGGTGACAAGGACGCCGGCAGCAGCAGCGGGTGCCCCGGGTAGAGTTCCCAGAGGGCCACCATCAGTACCTTGTTGGAGAGGAACATCTTCCAGGCCGGTTCAAACCAGTTCTCCATGGCAGCGTAGCCGCCGTTGAAGAGGACCTGCCCGTAGGCGTCCTCAACCATGTCTTCCCAGGGGTAGAGCTTGAAGAGGTTGTGCACATGCCGGTCGTGGTGATCGAGCCAGATGCGGTGGTCGGCGTCCCAGTAGAGGTCGTCGATGCGCATGATGTGGGTTTCCCAGCCCGCCATGTGCGCGGCGTGGGCTACGACCTTGAGGTTTTCAATGTCCTCGCCGAGCTCGTCGATTTCTTCGTTCACGCAGGCCAGGTGCAGAACCGGGTGCTTGACCCGCTGGCGGATCTGCGCCCAGCGGGCGACAAAGGCGTTACCCAGGTCGTTCCACTCTTTGAAGCCGCGCAAATCCAGGCGCTGATCCTTGAACCAGGTGGACTGGCTGACTGCCGCCTCCACCAGGCCGGTGGGGGTATCGGCGTTGTATTCCAGAATTTTGAGCGCGTGAGTCTCGGGGTTGTAGACAAAATCAAAGCGGCCGTAGAAGTCGTATTCGTGCCAGCGCCAGGAATCAATCGCCAGTTTCAGCGCAGCGTCGCTCAGCCCAAGCTTGTACTTGAGGGGGCCGGCAATGATGTGGTCGATGGCAGCAACGCACATGCGGTGGGCCTCTTCGACCTGCTCCTGCAGCCAGAGGGCCTCGGCCACGGTGAACTCGTAGGCAGCAAACTCGTTCCAGTAGTGGTCGGTGTCGTCGGGACCTTCGAGCGAATAGACCAGCCCTTCAGCGGCGATAGTCTGCTCCCAGTTATGGCGTCCCAGCGGGAAGGACAGTCGTCTCATTGGCCTTAGCCTCCCTTGGTTCCGCCGCCGGTCTTCGACCCGCCGCCAAAGCCGCCGCGACTCTTCTTGGTGGTGGTGTCTTTGTTAGCGTCCTGATTGAAACCGCCGTAGGAGTCCCCGCTCTGGCTCGACTTCACCTGCGAGTTCTCCACGGTATAAGAGCTCTTTGACTCGCGGAAAGACTCGGCAAACCCGCCGCCCTGCGAGGGCAGGTTCCGGAAGATCGTGCCATCGGACGGGCGGCTCTCCGAACCGCCTGCCACCTTCTCACCCACCTTGGGCAGGGTTGACGACGAAGAATAGGGAACCCAGTAGGAGCGCCCGGTGCCGCCGCCACCGCTGGAACCTGAGCCGCTGCCGTCCTCACACTCGGAGTTCTCAAGACGCTGGCCGGTGCCGGGGTCGTAGCAAATCTCAGCGTACTCCTTGGAGCTGCCGCTGATCTGCGAACTGGTGGAGGAGCGTCCGCCCTGCTTCTGTGACGACGAGGACGAACTGCCCAACAGCGGCGCCACACGGGCAGGGGTAGCGTGGTTGGTAGCGCCAATACCGATAATGGCCGCCCCGCCCGCAAGCAGGGCCAGCACGGTCTTGGTCGCGCGTGAGAACCTTGGCATGAAATCTCCCGATGGTAGTGAGTGCCTTCCCTCCTTATTTTAGGTCGGGTAGGCGCTCACCTGCGCAGGTGCGTTTAGCGGGCAGCCAGCACCTGAGCGATAGCTTCGAGCGCTTCCTCGTTCTGCAGGGAAGAGGTATCGCCCAGCGCGCGGCCCTGGTAGAGCTCACCCAGCAGACGGCGGGTAATCTTACCCGACCGGGTCTTAGGGATGTCGGCTACCGCAATGACGTCCTTGGGCTTGGCAATCGGGCCAATCTCGTGGCGGATATGCTCGGTCAGAGCCTTCTTCAGCTCCTCAGGACTCAGCGCCTGACCGGCCTCAGAGAGGGTCACATAGGCAACCGCCTGGTGGCCGGTCAGCTCATCCTCCACCGGGCAGACCCCGGCCTCCACCACAGCCTCATGCGTGACCAGGGCAGACTCAATCTCAATGGTCGACAGGCGGTGGCCCGAAATGTTAATAACATCGTCGATACGGCCCAGAATATAGACATCGCCCTCATCATCGACCTTGGCACCGTCACCGGCCAGGAACCAGCCGCGCTCGCCGTAGTGGCGCCAGTAGGAATCGAGGTAGCGCTGGGGGTTGCCCCAGACCGTGCGGGCCATGGACGGGCCAATCTTATCGACCACAATGAAGCCCTGCAGGCCGGGCTCAACGTCGGTCCCGTGCTCATCGACCACGCGGGTTGAGATACCCGGAACTGCCCGCGTCGCACAGCCGGGCTTGGAGCCGGTGCGGGGGGCGTCGTCCGCAAAGGTGCCAGCGGGCGCGAACTGGGGGTCGTGCGGACGCGGCGAGCACACGGTCGAGCCGGTCTCAGACTGCCACCAGGTATCGATGAAGGACGCGGTGCCCCCGCCTACATGCGTGCGCAACCAACGCCAGGCCTCGGGGTTGATGGACTCGCCCACCGAACCCAGCAGACGCACCGCTGAGAGGTCGTACTTGCCCGCCGGCGGGCCGTCAGGGAAGGCACCCATGAGGGAGCGAATCAGGGTGGGGGCCGTGTAATAGTTGGTGACCCCGTAGCGTTCAATCACCTCGAAGTGGCGCTCAAAGGTGGGGGTGTTGGGGGTGCCCTCGTAGATTACCTCGGTGACGCCATTGAGCAGGGGCCCGTAGATTTCGTAGGTATGGGCGGTGACCCAGGCCAGGTCTGCGGTGCACCAGTGGACGGTGTCCTTGACCTTGGCGGGGTCGTTGACGGTTGCCAGCTCGTCCACGCGGCGCTGGCCCTGCTCGTCCTCAATCTCGGGGAGCAGGTCAAAGAGCAGGGCGTGGGTGTAGGCCACCTGGGTCAGGTAGCCCGCGGACGTGTGCACCAAGCCCTTGGGCTTACCGGTGGTGCCGGAGGTGTAGATGATAAAGAGCGGGGTTTCAGCGTCAAAGAGCTGGTAGTCGTGGGTGTCGGGTAGGTTATCGACCAGGTCGTGGTACCAGACGTCGCGGCCCTCGGTCCAGGGCACAGCGGCGTGGGCTTCGGGGGTGCCCGCGGTGCGGTCAACCACAATGACGTGCTCGATACTGTTCTCACCCGAGCAGGCTTCGTCGGCGGTCGCCTTGACCGGAACCACGGTGCCGCGGCGGTTCTGCCCGTCGGTGGTGATGAGTACCTTAGCGCCGGTATCTTCCACGCGGAACTTCAGGGCCTCGGCTGAGAAGCCGCCGAAGACCAGGGAGTGAATAGCGCCAATACGGGCGCAGGCAAGCGTGAAGATGATGGTTTCGGGAATCACCGGCAGGTAAATGACCACACGGTCACCCTTGCCGACGCCCAGCTTCTCCAGGCCGTGGGCTGCCTTAGCGATCCGGCGCTGCAGCTCGGCATAGGTGATAGCCTCGTGGTCACCGGGTTCACCTTCGAAGTAGAGGGCCACCTTATCGCCCTGACCCGCTTCGACGTGGCGGTCTACGCAGTTGTAGGCAACGTTGAGCTTGCCGCCCTCGAACCACTTAATCTCGGGCACGGTGAACTGCTCGATACCCTCATCATCGAGGCCCAGGCTCTGCGGTTTGGCGAAGGTGTGAGGGTTGGCTTCGTCAAACATCTCACCCCAGGTCAGGCGGGCCTTGGCCTGGTCAGCCCAGAACTGGATTCGGGCCTCGTCTGAGATGAGCGCCGGGTTGGGCGTGGGGTTGAAGGGGTCGGTGTACACGAAGTCGGCAGGTGCGCCCAAGGGTATCTCCCATCGGTAGCTGGCTGTAGCACCGGCGCCGGTTCTCGCAGGACGCCCGTGGGCGGCTTGTTCGGCGTGGTTGCTGCGATCGTCGTAGAGCCAGGTCTCTCGTATCGCTCTTGATGGACAAAATCTCTTTCAGGGTAAGCACCTGCGAGCCACTGCTACTAAACCGTGACGCCCCTTAACGTTTATGACGCCGCGTGACGCGCGTCCGTCCGTCTGCGTCGCCCCCGAATGTAACCGAAACCTTCATCTGCGCGTTCAAAGAACATGCACATGAAGGTTTTGACGACATTCGCCGAGCACACGCCACGTTACCGCACCCCGGCATTAACCAAAAGGGTGCGTAAATTTTCCGGGTGATGCACGATGTCTTCCCACTGCACCCTAATGACCCGGTACCCAAGTTTCTCAAGGTCACGGTGGCGTCTTTTCTCAGCGCGGATAGCTGCCCTAGGGTCGCCGTAGGTGCCATCATATTTGACGTAACCGTCGACTTCTAAGATGAGTTTGAGCTCTTCCCACAGAAAGTCGGGGCGGTAGTAGGAACTTCCCACCCAAATGGTTGCCTGTTCCTTGGGCGGGGTGAACCCCCACATCGCAATTCGATAGCGGGTCACCGTTTCCGCAGGAGATTCTGAGCGTTCGCTCATGAGACGGCTGACCTCACGCGCGTTTTTGACCCCTTTGCAACGTAAACCCGTGATGGTACTGGTGAAATCAGAAGCGGCGATGAGTCCTTGGTTGAGAAAAAAGTCCACGATACACAGGGCATCAAGTATGGGCAGAGTCAGCGCACAGTCGACTGCTGTTTGTAGGGGAGGAGTGACAAAAGCTGCTTGATGGAAGACAGCAGATGAGCACACTGCCTTTCGGGCACGGCTGACATGGACTTTTGGGGTAGAGCGGACGGTCTCCATTGGATGGCTAACCCAAATTTTGCGGGGGAGCCGCAGTAGGGGCGCGTCCCACCAGAGTGCTGCAGATACATGACTGAGCACGAAGTCTGATCTGGTTTTGAGAAACCCTACGTGTTGGGCGATGCAGCGGGCGCGGGCATCCCAGCTGTTCCAGGTGGAGGTCTTGATGTAGGCTCCGCGGCAGATGCGACGAAGGGTTCCGCCCTGACACGCCCTGGTGATGCTTGAGGACGACTTCCCGAGATGGCGCAGCTCCGTAGAGGTTTTTACTTCGGTAAAGAATTGTTCCATGCCATGAATGTCTCCTATAGTTTCGTCCATGACAAGGGGTTATATATAAATTGTGGATAACTCGGGGTGTTTTGTGTGGGTTTATACCTCTATGCGTTTGTATGACGCTTGAAGGGCTGTTTTCCACAGGGGAGCTTCACCAGTGCTATAGGTAGCCAAAAGCTTCATCTGCGTGTTCAAAGAACATGCAGATGAAGCTTTCGGTTACGTTCACGGACGGTCGCGCCCTCGCCCCTCAACCCGGCGCGTCCGCCCACCTCGTCTTCTAGTTGCTGGGGAACCGGGCCTTGACCCAGCGTTCGAACACACCCAGCAGGGCGTCGGTGATCTTACCCAGGATAGCGAGTAGCACGATGGCCAGGAGTAGGCGGTCGGTGCGGCCGTTGTTCTGGGAGTCGGTGAGCAGGAAGCCCAGCCCCATCGAAGCACCAAGCAGTTCGGCGGCGACCAGGAAGAGCCAGGCCTGCGCCAGGGCCAGCCTCAGACCCGAGACCACAGCGGGCAGAACGGCAGGTAGCTGCACGGTGGTAAAGAGGTTGATGCCGCGGACGCCGAAGGTGCGGGCCGCTTCAACCAGCTTGGGGTCCACGTGGGCTAGGGCCGCCGAGACGGTGGTGTAGACGGGGAAGAAGGCGCCGATAGCGATGAGGGTGACCTTGGAGTTCTCACCGATGCCGATCCAGAGCAGCAGCAGCGGCACCCAGGCCAGCGACGGTACAGCGCGTAGGGCGCCGATGGTGGGGGCGGCGAGCACCTGGGCCCAGCGGGAGAGCCCTACCCAGGCTCCGAGCACCAGCCCGAGGGTAGCCCCGATGCTGAAGCCCAGAACCACGCGCTGGGTCGAGATAGCAACGTGCAGGCCGAGCTGCCCGCGTCCTGCCAGATCAAGGGCGGCAGCAACTACCTTCGAAGGGGCAGGGAGCTGCACCGCGCTAAAGACTCCGGCGGTGCTCAGGTACTGCCAGAGCGCCAGCAGAACCAGGGGGAAGCAGGGCGCCGAGCCAGGGTGCCCAGCGGCGGGTGAGCAGGGGGCGGCGGGGTACCTTCGCGGACGCCGGTGTTTCGGTGCGCGCCAGACGGCGGCGGGTTGCCGGTTGGGTGGTGAGATCAGAGGTAACTGACATGATTACTCAGCCACCAGGGTTGAAATGCGGGCGGGGTCGGCCTTCTGGGCAAAGGTATCGTTGACGATGCTGCCCAGGGCGGTGTCTACTTCGTCTTGTGAGGCAACGTCGCCGGATTCAACCAGGTAGGGGCCGACCTTCTCCAGCACGGCGAGCTGCTTGTCGCCGGGTACGTTATCGATATCGAGGTAGGTGCGGTCCCAGACGACCTGGGCGGTTTCAAGCTCAATTCCGGAGCCGTCCGCCAGAATCTGCACGGCCTCTTCTTCGTTGGCGAGTGCCCAGTCGCGGGCGTATTCGTAGACGTCAACGATGGTCTGGGCGGCTTCGGGGTCGCTCTCGATGAAGTCCTCGGTGGCGTTCAGGAAGCCGTAGGTGTTGAAGTCGACGTTGCGGTAGAAGAGGATGTTGCCGTCCTCAATTTCGGCGCTGGCCATGATGGGGTCAAGGCCGCTCCAGGCGTCTACGGTGCCCTGGTTGAGGGCGGTGCGGCCGTCGGCGTGCTGTAGCTGCTCGATGGTGACCTCATCGGGTGACACACCTGCTTCTTCAAGAGCTTGGAGCAGGAAGAAGTAGGGGTCGGTGCCCTTGGTGACGGCTACCTTTTTACCGGCCAGGTCTTTCACCGATGAGATACCGGTATCGGTGCGGGTCACCAGAGCTGACCACTCGGGCTGGGAGTAGAGGTCAATCACCTGAATGGGGGAGCCGTTAGAGCGAGCCAGCAGGGCAGCTGAGCCCGCGGTGGAACCCACGTCAATCGCACCGGAACGCAGGGCCTCATTAGCCTTGTTCGAACCGGCTGACTGTACCCACTCGACGTCCTTACCCTGCTCTTGTAGGGCGGTCTCAAGCCAACCCTTTTCCTTGATAATCAGGGAGAGCGGGTTGTAGGTGGCGTAGTCGATGGTGACGGTGGTGTCGCCCGCAGCGGCAGAAGTGTCAGCGGTAGAAGCGTTTTCCCCAGCCAAGCAGCCAGTGAGCAGAAGGGTGCCGGTTGCGAGCAGGGCAGAAGTGGTGGTGAGACGAGAAATGAGTGACATGTGTGTTCCTAGTGTTCTTCAACGCCGAGTTCGGCCAAAAGTTCTTTACGCAGGGACGATAGCGCTGGGTTGCCGCGGTCGCGCGGGCGGTGATCGGGCACCTCAACAATGCGGGCAATCGTCGCGGGTGCGGTGGGGTCCGGCTTACCCAGCACAATCACCCGGTCTGAGAGGTAGAGGGCTTCTTCCACGTCGTGGGTGACCAGCAGGACGGTGGCCGGGTCGTGGGCATGAATATCGAGCAGCAGATCCTGCATGTTGATGCGGGTGAGGGCATCGAGGGCGCCGAAGGGCTCATCGAGCAGAAGGACGCCGGGGTTCCGCGCCAGCGCCCGTGCCAGGGAGGCGCGCTGAGCCATGCCACCGGAAATCTCACGGGGGCGGTGCTGGGCGTAGTCTGCCAGCCCCACGACGTCCAGAAGGCGGGCAACCTGCTCGCGGGCGGCGTCCTTGGGTGTTCCCTTGGGCAACCCCAGGGCAACATTCTTCTCAACGGTACGCCAGGGCAGCAGGCGGGGCTCCTGGAAGCCAATTGCCACGCGGGAGTCCAGGCCGCGCACCGGGCTGCCATCGATGGTGACGGTACCGGCGGTCGCTGCGCCCAGGCCCGCGGCAGCCCGTAAGAGGGTGGACTTGCCGCAACCCGAGGAACCAATGATCGAGATAATCTCACCGGGGTAGGCGGTGAAGGAGACGTCTTCAAGGACGGTGCGGGTCTCGCCGCGCTCGCCGATGAAGGTTTTGCCGACGGCCTTGAAGTCAATGCCGCAGGCGGTGAGGGTGGTGGGGGTGCGTTCTAGCGTGGGTGCGCTCATGCTTTTCTCCATCGTCTCTTGGCGTTAGCACCGACCCCTGTAGTGAGGGAGGTTGCTGCGACGTCGTTGAGCCAAGTCTCTCGGTCGCTCTGGATGGTTAACGCTTTCAACGCTAGGGGCGTTTGTTGGAACTGGGCAAGAGTATGACGCGGTATTTCGGCCGGTTACGAGTGTGACGCTGTGGGTAAAACTGACCGAAACTCGCTGCCCGGTTACACGCGACTCACCCCGTGCCACAATGTGAAACGTAGCCTCAGATGCTTGCACCTGGGCGTGCTGGGCGGGCTACACTAAATCTCAAGATCAAGAGTCCCAACGCGAAGCTCTGGCTAGTTGGGCGGCAACCCTCTCCCGTAGCGGGGTGCCCCAGATGAGGATCAGGCAGTAATGCAAGTACGGCGCAACCAGGCGCCACCTTCGCGAAGGCTCGGTGCCTTTTACTTTGGGTAAGGACGCCGGTGGCAGCACGGGCGCGGAGGGCCAAGCACCACCTGTGAAAGGGCCCGGTTCATGACCGAGAAGAAGCGCATCGTCGTCAACGCCTTCGATATGACCACCACCAGCCACCAGAGCTTTGGTCTGTGGCGTCACCCCCGTAACCGGGCGGATGAGTACAACACCATCAAGTACTGGACCGACCTGGCTAAGGTCTGCGAGAAGGGTCTGTTCGACGCTGTCTTTATCGCTGACGTGGTGGGTGTCTACGATGTCTACAAGGATTCAGTAGCTCCCGTCCTCAAGGACGGCGCCCAGGTTCCTGTGGGTGACCCCTTCTTGCAGATTTCTGCTATGGCCGCTGTGACCGAGCACCTGGGCTTTGGCGTGACTGCCGCTGTCACCTACAACCAGCCCTACACCCTGGCCCGTTCCTACTCCACCCTGGATCACCTGACCGGCGGCCGTGTGGGCTTCAATGTGGTGACCTCCTACCTGCAGTCTGCTGCTGAGAACCAGGGTCTGCCCGGGCAGATTGAGCACGATGAGCGCTACGAGATTGCCGAAGAGTTTCTCGATGTCTGTTACAAGCTCTGGGAGGGCTCCTGGGAGGACGGCTCGGTACCCCGCGACCGCGAAAACGGCGTCTTCGCTGATCCCTCGAAGGTGCACCCCATCCTGCACAAGGGCAAGTACTTCCAGGTTCCCGGCATCGCCCTGAGTGAGCCTTCCCCCCAGCGCACCCCCGTGATTTTCCAGGCCGGTGCGTCTTCCCGTGGCCAGGCTTTCTCTGGCCAGCACGCTGAGGCTATCTTCATCACCGCCCTGCGCCCCCACCTGACCAAGGTTCTGACCGAGCGTATCCGTTCTGAGGCTGAAAAGGCCGGCCGCAAGCGCGATGACGTCAAGATCCTGGCTATGCTCTCCGTTGTTGTGGACGAGACTGACGAGAAGGCTCAGGCCAAGTACGCCGAGTACCTCAAGTACCAGAACGTTGAGGCGTCCCAGGGCATCATCGGCGGCTGGAGCGGCCTTGACCTGGACCAGTTCGATGAGGACGAGGCTCTCAAGTACGTTGAGACCGAGTCGATTCAGTCCTTCCTGACCCCCTTCACCCTGCAGGATAAGGAGAAGGAGTGGACCCGCAAGGACATCGCCGAGCACTGCGCCACCGGCGGCATGGGTGCGGTTTTGGTGGGTTCCCCCCAGACTGTTGCCGATGAGCTGGAGAAGTGGATTGACGAGGGCGGCCTGGACGGCATCAACCTGGCTTACCACGTTTCCCCTGGCTCCTTTGAGGACTTCGTTGAGTTCGTTGTTCCCGAGCTGCAGAAGCGCGGCCGCTACCGCACCGCCTATGAGGGTTCCACCCTGCGCGAGAGCCTCTTCGGTGAGGGTAACAAGTACGTGGACGAGCGTCACCCGGCTGCCAAGTACCGCGGTGCCTACGCGGGTAAGCCCTCCGCTGCCGACACCCCGGCCCGTGACTTCCTCAAGCTGGCGATTGAGAACGCTGAGAAGGCTGAGGACGCAGGCCACTAGGTCTTAGAGCTGTAAGGACGCCGCCCCGCACCTTCCTGCCAACGGGCAGGGGAGTGCAGGGCGGCGTCCTTATCGTCTTTATGCCGTGCCGACGGTTAGAGCAGGGCGCTCCACAGGCGGCAGAGGTTCTCGGCAACCTTCTGGTGGTTGGGGCGGTTGACCCACTCGTCGTAGCGCAGGCGCTTGCAGCGGGAGATGTAGTCCCGGGCTACGCCTTCGAGTTCCTGCACCATAGCCTTGCCCACGATAAAAGTGGAGACCTCAAAGTTGAGGGCGAAGGAGCGGGGGTCCATGTTGGAGGAGCCGATGAAGGTGATTTCATCGTCCACAATCATGAACTTGGAGTGCAGCACGGTGGGGCCGGGGTACTGCTGAATGTTCACACCCAAGCGGAGCAGCTGCTCGTAGTAGGAGCGCTGCCCCATAATCGGCAGGAACTGGTCGCCCTTCTCGCAGACGATCAGGGTCACGTCGATACCCGAGAGTGCCATGTTGGTTAGGGCCTGCAGCAGGGTTTCTTCGGGTACGAAGTAGGGGGAGCAGATGATGATGCGTTCTTCTGCGTTGTAAATCAGGTGGTTGATCAGGCGCAGGTTGTTTTCGGTTTCGAAACCGGGGCCAGAAGGCACGATTTGGGCGAGCGGACGCTGGCCCTCCTGCCCTGCCTCTTCGTTGGCTTCGATGTCGGCGTCGATTTCATCGAGCAGGAGTTCCTTGGTTTCGGCGTACCAGTCAGAGACGAAAACCGCGTTGAGCTCGTGCACCACGGGGCCGGTGCAGAAGAAGGAGAGGTCCTTCCACACTAGGCCCTTTTTGATGTTGCCCTTGAGATTGTAGGTGCTATCGATAGCATTCTGGGAGCCGGAGAAAGCCAGCTCGCCATCGATGACCACAATCTTGCGGTGGTTGCGCAGGTCGGGCCGCTGCCACTGGCCCTTCCAGGGCTTGAGGGGCAGCATGAGCCGCCAGGGTACCCCTGCATCGTTGAGCTTGCGCTGGAGTTCCTTCCAGCGGGGGTACTTGCGGGACCCGATATGGTCGATGAGCACGTGAACCGCTACACCGCGCTGGTGGGCGCGCACCAGGGCATCCCAGAGGGGCTCTGTGGTGCTATCGAGGGCGGTGATGTAGAACTCGAAGTGAACGTACTTCTTAGCCTGGTCGATTTTCTCGGCGATTTCCTGCAGGGCCGCATTGTTGTCGTGGCGTAGCTCGAAGTCGTTGCCGCCAATCAGGGGCAGGGCACCGAGCTTGTAGTTGAGGTTAGCTGCCACCCGCGCAGGCTCAGAGAGCTCCGGGTCGCCCAGCACGGCGTCGTCCCCCTCGATGGAGTCTTTAATAATCTGGTTCATGCTGCGCTGGCGGCTGCGGCGGTGCCGGGGCACCAGGTTTGAACCAAAAATTAAGAAAGCAAACAGGCCCACGAAGGGAATAAAGAAAATCGCCATCAGCCAGCCCAGCGCAACCACGGGTTTGCGGTTGTAGGGCAGCCAGAAAATGACGGTGATGCGGATCAAGATATCGATAACGACCAGGGTTACCGAGAGCCAGTCCGGCAGGTTAGGGATGTTGAGAAAAGGCAGGCTGAAGTTCACATTTTTCAGTCTAGCGGGGTCTTGCCCCGGGCGAACGGGTCTTCTCACATAAACAGATGATTTAGGGGGTGACCTTCTTCTACCCTGTAGGGGAACTTCCACTAGGCCCCGCGACCTGCACTTCTGCAATAGACTGGTGGTGTGAAGAAACCCGAGAAGTCCGTGCGCCAGCAGCGCCGGGAGCGAACCCACACCGCGATTCACGAGGCCGCACTCAAGCTTGTGCTTGAGAAGGGCCTCAAAGCCACCACTACCGACGAAATCGCTGAAGCTGCCGGGGTCAGCCCCCGCACCCTCTTCAACTACTTCGCCAGTAAAGAGGACGCCGTGCTCGGCCTGCGCGCCCCCGTCATCACCGATGACATCCTACAGCGCGATGCTGCCCGCCAGGACCTCTACATCTTTGAGCGCGTCGCCCACCTGATGCTCGACATCATAGTCGCATCGGTTGATAGCCCCACCTACCCGCAGGTGCGCCCCCTAGTGCAGGAGTACCCGGAGCTGCGCTACCGCCTGAAAACCCACCATATCGAGTGCGAAAAGACCCTGGCTGACCTGCTGCGCACCGTCAACTGGGTGGAGTTCAGCGCGAGCGGACGCCGCGGCCCCTGGCCCTACCTGCCTGAAAGTGAAGCCGGAGAAGGGGCCTCAGAACCCCGCCTGCGTGCAGCCCTTTGTATCACTTCGGCCCTGCTCCGCTATATGGACTACACTCGCGGTGTGCCCGAGAGCACTGAACGTGATGAGATAATCCGCGAGGCCGTGCAGACCTTCCGCCACCTGCTGCGCGAGGACTAGCCGCGGCCCGTCCGTCATGCTGCGTCACGGGTAGAAACAGCAGTGCCCTGCGGGGGTAAAGTGGCTAGTGGGTGCCCCCGCGCCTAACACTTGGAACAAAGGAGTACACCATGAAGATTCTTCTGCCCACATCAATCACCCTTGACCAGAGCGCCCTGGGCGCTGAAGCCGGCGACGAGCTGGTCAGCTACGACCCCACCGTCAATATCGCCCCCGAACACCACGACGCCGACGTACTGGTGGCATGGGGGAACACCAATGACCAGCTTAAGGACGCCGCCGCCCACCTTCAGCAGGTAGAGCTGGTCCAGGCGCTGCTGGCAGGCCCCGACCAGGCCCGCGCCGCGGGCTTCCGCCCCGAGGCCGTCATCGCCTCCGGCAGCGGCCTGCACTCAAAGACCGTTGCCGAACACACTCTAGCCCTGGCCCTGAACTTTGTACGCTTCCTGCCCACCCTGGCCGAGCACCAGGCACAGAAGAACTGGGCCACCGAACTCGGCGGCCCCCAGGAACTCCACCCCGCCGACCAGGTCACCACCCTGCTCGGCGCCAAAGTCACCATTTGGGGCTTTGGCTCTATCGGCCAGGCAACCGCCCGCCTCTTCGACGCCTTCGGCGCCGAGGTCACCGGTATCGCCCGCTCAGCAGGTGAGCGCGCGGACTTCCCCGTGGTCGCCACCGACGACATCGACTCGGTCCTAGAAACCACCGACATCCTGGTCATGATCCTGCCTAACTCCGAGGAAACCAAGAACTCCCTCGACGCCGCTCGCCTGGCCAAACTGCCCCAGCGCGCCTACGTCATCAACGTGGGCCGAGGCCCCACCGTCAACGAGGCAGACCTGATTGAAGCCCTCAACTCAGGGAGCATCGCCGGTGCCGCCATCGACGTGGTGGTCGAAGAACCCCTGCCCTCCAGCGACCCCCTGTGGGATGCCAAGAACATCATCATCACTCCCCACTCAGCGGGCGGCCGCCCCGTCGAGCCCGAAGCCCTCATCAAGCAGAACCTGCAGGCCCTGCGCGATGCCCGCGCGGGCAAGGACGCCAACTGGCGCAACAAGATGAACTAGGTGTATTAGGTACACAAAAGGAGCTCCACCAAAATCTGGTGGAGCTCCTTTTAGTTGCCTTTAGCTGACGACGTGGCCGGTTTCGTCCAGCAGCTTGGCGCGCAGTTCGCGGCGCTCAGCCTGGGCGTCCGGGTCGGGCAGGGGAACAGCAGCCAGCAGGCGCTGGGTGTAGACCTCACGGGGGTGGCGCAGGATCTGCTCACGCGGGCCCTGCTCCACGATTTCGCCGCGGCGCATCACCGCGATGCGGTCTGCCAGGGCGTCGATGACGGCCAGGTCGTGGGTGACGAAGAGGCAGGCGAAGCCCATTTCTTCCTGGAGTTCCTGGAAGAGCTCCAGCACACGGGCCTGGACCGATACGTCGAGGGCTGAGGTGGGCTCGTCCGCAATGAGGAGCTTGGGCTTGAGGGAGAGGGCGCGAGCGATGCCGACGCGCTGCTTCTGGCCACCGGAGAGCTCATGCGGGTAGCGGTTGCGGTAGGAGCGGGGCAGCTCTACACGGTCCAGGAGCTCCTCGATACGCTTCTGCAGCTCGGCACCCTTAGCCACGCCGGCAAGCATCATGGGCTCACCGATAGATTCGCCAATGGGCAGGCGGGGGTTGAGGGAGGATGAGGGGTCCTGGAAGACCATACCTACGTGCTTGCGTACCTCGGCCAGGTCCTTGCGGCTGGGCTTGCGCATATCAATGCCGCAGACGTTCAGCTCACCTTCGGCGACCTGCAGGAAGCCCACGGTGGCGCGGCCGATGGTGGACTTACCGGAGCCTGATTCACCGACCAGACCCAGAACCTCACCGGCACGGATCTCGAGGTTGGCGCCGGTAACAGCGCGGAAGGGGCCTACACGACCCTGCTTGGGGTATTCGAGGGCGACGTCCTTGAGGGAGAGAATGACCTCGCCGGTGCGCTGGGGGGCAACCTGTTCCAGCAGGGCGGTGGCCGGACGCTGGTGCTCGGCTGCGTCGTCAATGGCGGCATTCACGTCGATTTCGTCGCCACCCAGGTGGAGTACGGCACCGAGTAGGGCCTGGGTGTACTCGTGCTGGGGGTTGTTGAAGACCTCGTGGATTTCGCCGGTTTCAACGATCTGGCCGCGGCGCATCACAGCGACGCGGTCGGCCAGGTCGGCGACTACACCCATGTCGTGGGTAATGAGGATGATAGCTGAGTTGAGCTTCTTCTGCAGGTTGCGCATGAGCTCAAGAATTTCAGCCTGAACGGTCACATCGAGCGCCGTGGTGGGCTCATCGGCAATGAGCAACTTGGGGTTGGTCGAAAGCGACTGGGCAATCATGGCGCGCTGGCGCTGACCGCCCGACATCTGGTGGGGGTAGGAGTTGAAAGCCTTGATGGGGTCGGGCATTTCGACCATCTCAAGCATTTTGATGGCCTCTTCTTTGGCCTCTGCCGGTGAGACGTTCTTGTGCAGGCGCAGGGTTTCAACGATCTGGTCGCCCACGGTCATGACCGGGTTCATGGCGGTCATGGGTTCCTGGAAGATTACGGCGACTTCTTCACCGCGCACGCTGAGCAGCTCGGTGTTGGTCAGGCCAATGAGTTCGCGGCCGTTGAGCTTGACGGAGCCGGTGACGCGGGCGTTCTTGGGCAGCAGCCCGATCATACCCATGGACGAAACGGACTTACCTGAGCCGGATTCACCCACAATGGCGAGGACCTCACCGGCATGCACCTCGTAGTTGAGGTTCATGGCGGCGGGAACCCAGGTACGTTCGACGCCGAAGTCAACGCTGAGGTCGCGGACTTCGAGGACCGGCTGGGCGCCGGTTGGCTGAGTGGTTGGTGTATTCACTGGTTTTCCCAACTCTTGGTTGTTTCTGTAGAAGATTGGTGTGGTTGAGCTGTCTCATCTGAGAGAATCGAGAGACTATGAAGTCTCAGTATTTGCAGAACCCTCCGGTTACCTTTCGCGTGAAGACCGCCCCTTTTTACACCTGGTGCGCTGTGCTGGTTGCAGCGAGCGTGCTGGTGGCCTTAGCTATCAGCGGTGGCCTTTCGGCCCTACTGACCGGCGGCTGGGGCGTATTGTGGATGGCCTATACGGTCTGGTACGTGCTGGGCCGATCTCGCCTGGTTGCTGGTGCCGACGACATCACCATCTATAACCCCTTTGTAACCCACCGGGTCAATTACGCTGCCCTGATTGATATTTCAACCAAGTACCATCTGACCCTGGTGACTCCCACCAAGCGTTTTCAGGCTTTTGGTTTGCCGTCAAGCGGTATGGTGGCGTCCCTTTCTGCCCATCGTCAGGATCTTGAGCGTTTGCCCGCTATCACCTACGGTGCAGAGCGGTCAGTGCGCGCTTCGGATCTTCCGAATTCGGCGGCTGGGGCGGTTGCCCTGGTGCTGCGCGGCTACTGGCAGGAGCTGGTGGAGGACGAGGCCCTGGGGGCGGTTGATCCCCTTCAGCAGTCGCGGGTGGACGCCCGTGGGCTGGCTATTTTCGTCCTTTTGCTTCTGGCCGCTGTGGCTGGCTTAGTCTTCTAAGCTTTCGGTAGGCCGGGAGGTTCTGCCTTCTCTATTCGGTTATTAACGAGGCGGTGAGTGCTGGTGCGCTCACCGCCTCGTGCGATGAGAGCTACTTGTTCTGGGGTGAGCCTGCCGGGCCGTCCAGGTCCTGGTCAAGGGAGTCTGAGGTTCGGCTGCTGGCGGGGGTCTCGACCTCGGAGGCAAGGGAGGTGTGTACCGTGGCGGTGCCTGCTGCGGCAGGAGCTGCTGCGGGGGTGGTTGCTGAGCCGTCGATACCCACGCCGTTTTCGGCTGAGTGGGCGGTACGCTTGGTTGCCTTCTTGGGGTTGAACTTCTTCTGGCGGGGGTCAAAGGCGTCACGCAGGCCGTCGCCAACGAAGTTGACGGCCAGTGAAATCACCAGAATGAAGAGGCCGGGGAACCAGAAGAGCCAGGGGCGGGTAGAGAAGGCTGACTGGTTCGCTGAAATCAGTGAACCCAGTGACCAGTCGGGGGCCTTGATACCGAAGCCCAGGTAGGAGAGCGCGGTTTCGGTCAGAATAGCGGAGCTCATCATCAGTGACACGTTCACGGTGACCACGCCGATGGCGTTGGGCAGGATGTGCTTGAAGATGATGCGCAGGTCCGAGGCACCTGCCAGGCGGGCGGCGTCCACGAACTCGCGTTCGCGCAGGGAGAGGAACTCTGCGCGGACCAGACGGGCCAGGGATGACCAGAAGAGCAGACCCACGACCACACCGAACATGATGGTGTTCCAGATGCCGTGGAAGTAGCTACCGGCCAGCTTACCGAGCACGGCGGTCAGCAGCATCAGGGGGATGATGATGACCATGTCGGTAAAGCGCATAATGACGGCTTCAATCCAGCCGCGGTAGTAGCCTGCCAGGCCACCGAAGAGCACACCGAGGAAGCCGGCGATGCTGGTAATCAGGATGACCACCAGGAAGGTGTTCTGCACACCGCGCATGGTCATGGCGAAGAGGTCACGGCCGGTGGCGTCCTGGCCAAACCAGTGCTGGGCGTTGGGGGCTGCACCGTTGACGATGGGGTTCATCTCGGTGTAGTTGTACTTCCACCAGCCGGGGATGGGGCCCACGCCGATGGAGGTGAGGGCCAGTAGGAGCACGGCGACCAGGATAGCCAGTGAGATGACCGCACCGGTGTTCTGGCGGAAGCGCTTGCGCACAATCTGGCCCTGGGTCTTACCCACGGACTCCTGGGCGCGGATGTCGACGTTGGTTTCGACGGAGCGCAGGGCGGTGGTCTCGGTGGTGGGCTCCTTAGCGGGCCCTGAGCTGAGGTTCTTGTCGTTGGTGCTCATTATGCTTTCACCCTCACGCGCGGGTCGAGGGCTGAGTAGAGGAGGTCAGCCACAAGGTTGAAGACGAGCGCCAGGATGCCGGTAAGCAGGAAGACGCCCATGACGGGGTTGGGGTCGGTGTGAGCCAGCGAGTCGAGGAAGAGGGTACCCATGCCCTTGAAGGCGAAGATACGTTCGGTGATCGCTGCGCCGCCGATGATGCCGCCGATGTCCATGGCGATGATGGTGGCCAGGGGAATCAGGGCGTTGCGGAAGGCGTGCTTCATGACGACGGAGCGCTCTGAGACACCCTTGGCGCGGGCGGTGCGGATGTAGTCCTGGTTCATGATTTCGAGCATGGACGCACGTGAGTAGCGTGAGTAGGAGGCCAGTGAAATCAGGGTTAGGGCGATGGTGGGGAGCAGGATGTGGGTGAGGGTATCTGTGTTCAGAATCCAGAAGTCACCCTGCAGGTTGGGGGTAGAAGCGTTGGCGGTGGGGATAGGACGGCCCTTGATACGGCTGTTGCTGATGTAGGCGGGCCAGGCCTGCATGAAGCGGTCGGCGATAATTAGCAGAGCCATGGCCAGGCCGGTGAGCATACCGACGCGGGCACCCTGGCCCTTGTCGTAGCCACCCCAACCGAGACCGACAATCCAGCCCAGAGCCATGAATGCCAGGGTGATGAGGACGACCATGAGCATGGTAGCCAGGTCGAGCAGGTCCTGTAGGGGGAAGTAGGCAGCTAGGCCAGCGACGACCATGGTTAGACCTGCACCCAGGGCACGGCGGTTACGCAGGCCGGAAACCAGGATAGTGAAGATGATGGCGGCGCCCAGGCCCAGGGGCAGCATGAAGGGGATGCCCAGGAAGGGGGTGAGGAACCACTTAGTGGTGGAGACGAAGATGATAGCGCCTGCGGTGATGGCGAAGCCCAACAGGCCCATCAGGTAACGGGTCTTCTGCTTGCCGAAGGAGGCAGAGTACCAGAAGAGGCCTGCTAGAACCGATATGAGCAGGGTTGTGGGTATGGTGACCACCGGGTTTCGGAGGAAGTCGTTGAAGCCGATGGCAACGAATTCCTTGAGCAGAACTGCGATCCAGAAGGAGGGCAGGGAGAAGAAGAGGAAGCTGGCGAAGGTTACGGTGTAGTCCAGGCCTGAGTACTGGCGCAGGGCTGAGATGATACCCAGGCTGACACCTATCAGGATGGAGAGCACGGTGGCTGCTACGACCAGGGTAAGGGTCTGGTAGACAGCGTTAGAGAGAAGCTGGGTGACGGGTGTGCCTGCCAGGTTCTGGCCAAAGTCGCACTTACCTGCAAAGCAGCCGAGCACGCCGCCAAGCCACTTGAAGTAGCGCAGCGGGGCGGGGGTGTCCAGGTCCAGGGCAGCAATGCGCTGGGCAATGAGTGCGTCTTTGTTAGGGGAGGACGATGTGCGTAGCTCTTCGAGGGGGTCACCCGCGATTGCTACGAGGTTGTAGATGAGGAACGATGCACCGAAGAGGATGAAAACTGCGGTGATCAGGCGCCTCACGGAGTACATGAGCATGATGAATCCTGATGGGTAGGGGAGTACACCCTGGGAATAGGAGGGTGCTCTCAAAACAGCCAGAGGCGCGGACGCTCGTGAGCGTCCGCGCCGTAGGGCAGTTACAGATTGTTAGTTGCCATCTGTAGCGTGACTAGAGCGTAACTGTACTTACTCTGCGATGTCCCACTCTTCGATGTTCCAGGTCAGGGGCTGCTGACCGGGCTTGGGCTGTACACCGGTGATGGTGTCGGAAACCGAAGTAACAGCGATGGACTGGAAGAGGGGCAGGCCGTAGGCGTCCTTGAAGATTTCGCCGTCTGCCTGCTTCTTCAGCTCTTCGATGCGGGCGGTATCGGTGGTGGTCATGATTTCATCAGCTGCTGCGTCAACGGTTGCGTTGGAGTAGCCGGTGAAGTTGGAGGATGAACCGGTCTTGAAGATCTGGCCCAGTGAGGAGTTACCTACACCTGAGGAAACCCAGCCGAAGATGGATGCCTCGTAGTCGCCACCGGCCAGCAGGGATGACCACTGCTCGCTACCGGCGTCAACAACCACGAAGCCTGCCTTCTCAGCGGATTCCTTGATCATCTGGAAGGAGTTGGTGCGGTTGGGGTTCTTGTTGTTGTAGAGGATGCGGATGGTGGGGGTCTGACCGCCCAGCAGTTCCTTAGCCTTCTCGATGTTGGCGTCCATGTCGTCTGAGGGGTACTCAGAGGAGTTGTTGGACTCAACGGTCTTGGCGTAGTTCTCGGAGTCTGATGCTACGTAGAGCTGGGAGTTCAGAACCTGAGCCTCGGCATCCATGGGCTTGATGAGCTTGTCGACGATGTCCTGGCGGGGAACGGTCAGCAGGAAGGCCTTGCGGACGTTCTCGTCAGCGAAGGGTGAGCCTTCCTTGACGTTCAGATCCAGGTGGTCGTAAGCCTGGTCGGGCTGGGTCTCGGTGACAACGCCGCTCAGAGCTTCCAGCTGGGAGACGGTGTCGATGGAGGCCTGGGGGGCAACAGCGTTGACTTCGCCGTTCTGCAGAGCCTGAATCTGAGTTGCAACGTCGCCCTGAACCTTGAGCACAACCTCGTTGATGGCGGGCTTCTTGTCACCCTGGTAGTTGGGGTTGGCGGTCAGAGTAACTGACTGGTTCTCTTCAACGGCGGTGACCAGGTAGGGGCCGTTACCGACGGTGAGAGCCTCGTTGGAGGGGAAGGTGGTGGTGTTGTAGCCGGTGTTCCAAGCGTCTGCAATCTTGCGCAGGTTCTCGTTCTCTTCACCGGGGGTTGCGGTCTCGATGGTCTCGATGAGCTCGTCTTCGGTCATGCCGGCCAGCTCAGCAACAACGTGGGCGGGCTTGTCGATGTCGTAAGCGATTTCCCAGTCAGCGAAAGCCTTGGGGTAGGTGAAGGAGATGGAGCGGCCGTCTTCGCTCACAACGGGGACCTCTGCGCCGCCGAGGCCAGCGGTTTCACCTGCGAAGTCGAAGTAGGTGAGTTCGCCGTCTTCGCTGTCGAAGTGACCGGACTGGGTAGCCCATGCCAGGAGCAGGTCGCCCTTGTCGATGTCCTTGCCATCTGACCACTTCTGGTCGTCGTTGACCTTGTAGTCAACCTTGATGCCTTCGCCCTCTTCAGTCATGGAGTAGGTGCCGAACCACTCGTTGTGGCGGATGTCGAAGGTGTTGGTGATGGTGTAGAAGCCGCGGTTGGTCATCTTGGCGATGACGCCGTTGGTGTCTGAGTTACCTTCAGCGGTGCCTACGTTCAGTGAGGAGAAAACGTTGGTGATAGCAATTGAAACTGACTTGTCTGATGCAGCTGCGTCGGAGCCTGAGGTGCTGGAGGCGCCGGTGTCGGAGCTGGCGCAGGCTGAGAGAGCCAGGGCAGCTACAGCTGAGAGGCCGAGAGCTGAGGAAATGCGGGTCTTGCGCATTAGTGTCTCCTTGCTGAAAAGGGGAAATGTATGTTGTGGTCCGCGATCTTCACCCTGTGTGTGCGGGGCGGCGCAAGCCTTCCCAACTCTTGGGTGTGGTGAATCACACGATGTGTAATGTATATACTAGGTCACTTTTGGGGAACTGCGCCACAAAAACCCCTGTTTATATGTAAAACTCTTCAAAAAAATGTAAAAAATACGTTACAGCGTCTTTTTAGCTCATGAATTTGGCGTAGCTTTTCTTCTTTTGCTAGCGCTGGATGGGGCGCACCATGTGCACGTGCTCGATACCTGCTTCCAGGTAGGGCTCCCCCACAACTTCAAAGCCTGCCGCCCCGTAGTAGCTCTCTGCTAGGTAGGCCTGGGCGCTAATAGAGATGCGTTCGGCCTCAGTGTTTTCTTCAATCCAGGTCAGTGCCTCATTGAGTAGGTGGCGGCCCAGGCCGGTGCCGCGGGCGTCCGGATGTACTGCCACCCGCCCCAGCGTCCAGGCGCCGGGCTCTGCCGGGTGGGACTCGTCCGAGAATGTCGCCAAATCAAAAAGCCGCAGATAGGCCAAAACCTCACCGCGCTCATTGGCGTGGAAGAAGTGCAGGGCCTGCCGGTCTGCCCGGTCGATTTCGTTCTCTTCGGTAATCTTCTGGCCCACCACAAAGACCAGCCCGCGTAGCAGGTAAATCTCGTTGAGTTCATCAAGAGTCAGGTCATAAAAGGATTTCACGGTAAACATACAGTCATTCTAAAACCCGTTGAACTGCGCTTATTACCGGGCAGTAACTATGAGATTTGCTTAAAGGCATAGAAAGCCGCCCCGCACCGTCCGGAAGGACGATACGGGGCGGCACGCCTAGGCTGCGGCGGGATTACTTGGTGGTAACCTTCAGCAGCTCAGAGCCGGGCTGGACGGCGCCGGTAGCGCCCTCAACCTCAGCGAAGCGGTTGGTATTGGTGACCAGAACGGGGGTTACCAGGGAGTAGCCAGCGTTCTTGATAATCTCGGGGTCGAAGGTCAGCAGGATGTCGCCGGGATTGACGCGCTGGCCCTTTTCAACCTTCACGTCGAAGCCTTCGCCGTTCAGGTTGACGGTGTCGATACCCACGTGAATGAGAAGTTCTACACCGTTGTCGAGCTTCAGGCCGATAGCGTGGCCGGAAGGCATGGTGACGGAGACCTTACCGGCGGCGGGGGCTACCACGGTGTTGCCGGTGGGGACGATGGCAGCACCCTTGCCGAGCTTTTCGGCGGCAAAGATGGGGTCGGGGGTCTCAGACAGGGGAACTGCCTGGCCTTCGAGGGGGGATGCCATGGTCAGGACGGTGCCTGCTGCGGGTGCTGCTGCCTCTTCAGCGGCCCAGGGGGTAGCTGAGGCGGTGGCGGCGTCCGCTTCGCTGCGAACCTCGGTGGCTGCGGGGGTAGCTGCCTCGGCAGCGGATTCGCCGATGCCGGTTTCTGCAACGGCTGCGGCCTTGGCGGCAGCTTCAGCCTTCTGGTCCTTGGACTCGTAGCCGAAGATCAGTACACCTGCCATAGCGCCGAAGAAGGCGATGGCCAGACCAATCATGTAGAGGTACCAGGGCTGCATTGCGGGGATAGAAATCAGCGAGGTGAAGGCGAAGGCGTAGGACTTAACACCCAGGGCTGAGATGGTGGCACCACCGATGATGGCGGGGACCAGAATCAGGGGGAAGACGCGCTTGTAGCGCAGGACGATGCCGTAGAGGGAGGGCTCGGAGATACCACCGAGCAGACCCGATGCAGCCGCACCGACAGCGGTCTGGCGCAGTTCCTTGTTGCGGCGAGCCACGATAGCAACACCGGTGACGACGCCGAAGACAGCGAAGTTGTAGGCGCCCATGGGTGACTGGATGAAGTCCACACCGTCGGTCTGCAGGTTGTTGATCATGACGGCGTTCAGGGGCCAGTGCAGACCCAGGGGAACCATGAAGAGGTAGAGACCGGCGATGAGGCCGCCGACCAGCCAGGGGGCGATTTCGTTGACGCCGCCGATGAAGTCAGAGATAGCCAGAGCGAACTTGATGCCGATGGGGCCGATGAGGAAGGCGGTCAGGGGTACCAGAATCATGACGGAGAGCATGGGCACGAAGACCATGTGCAGCATGGTGGGGATGACCTTCTTCAGGAAGCGCTCCAGGGGAGCCAGCAGAGCTGCTGCGAAGAGGGGCGGGAAGATCTGGCCGGTGTAGTTCATGACGTACAGGGGCAGGTCAAGACCCAGGAAGGGGACGCGGACGACGCCGTCCACTGCGATGTCTGCAAAGCCCTGGAAGGTGCCGGTCATGAGGGCTGCGGGGATAGCCGCACCGACCCACATGTTGGCGCCCAGGCGCTTAGCTGCGGTTGCGCCCAGCATGATGGGCATGAACTGCAGGACTGACAGGGAGGCTGCCAGCATGATGAACCAGAAGGGGAAGGCTGCGCGCCACTCGTTGAGCATGGCGGCTGCGGCATCGGCGTCGGCCAGGCGGGGGCCGTTGACGATGTCGATGTTAACGACCTGGCCGGTGAGGTCGGTGTACTGACCGAAGTAGCCCAGCTGCTGCAGGAAGACGATCAGGGTCAGAATCATAGAGGTGCCCAGCAGTGCCCAGAGGATGGGGCGGAAGGAGTCTGAGAGCACGTCGAAGACGCGGGTCAGGGCGCCGGCCTTCTTCTCGTCGGTGGCTACTGCGCCCTTGGAGGAGCTTTCGCCCACGGAGCTCATGCCGGGCAGCTTGACCATTTCGTTGTAGACCGATTCGACCTTGTCGCCGAGGACGACCTGGGTCTGGCCGGACTGCTCGATGATGGAGAGCACGCCGGGGATGTTTTCGATCTTGGTGCGGTCGATGGCGCTGTTGGACTTGGGGGTCACGCGCAGGCGGGTGGCGCAGTGGGTAAAGTGCGAGATGTTCTCGGGGCCGCCCAGGCCTTCGAGAATCTTTTCGCCCATCTGTGAGTTGTTCACGGGTGGAACCTTACTGGTGTGTGCGGACTGCTAGCCGGTTGTTTAAGACGAAAAAGACCCGAGTTGCCTATCGAACCGTGTGCCCTGATGCGGGTAGACGGGTGCTCATGGAGGCGGCGTGGGTGCGGGTGCACCGGTGCCGTATGAGCTGATAGCAACTCAGGTCTTGCCTGCTGAACCAGTAACAATCCTGATGATTGACTACATAGAGTGTGGGGTGTGAACCCCGTTCGTGGTCAAGCGTACTCCCTGAGGTTAGCCCTGTGCAAGTACCTGGGGGTGTTTGGCTCGCAGCCAGGCGGTGTGCAGGCGCAGGTTGATTTCGATAGCCAGGCAGCCCAGAGCGGCTGAGCCTAGGGTGGCGAGTAAGTATGCCCCGGTAGGAATGGTGAATTGGTGGTACCAGAGCGAGGGCGGAAGTAGCAGAACCAGGGCCAGCCCGGCGTACATGGCCGCCACGATAGCCAGGCGGACGCCGCGCACGGGCCGCACTACGGTGGTGATGTTGTAGATACCCATGAGTACAAGGGCGATGAAGGTGGCGGTCTGAATTTCCGCTGTAGCTACTCCGGCGAGAGATCGCCCGTAGCCGTTGACGAAGACCAGTACCGCTGTGATGATAACGGCTGCCGGTAGGGCATAGTGCAGGGCCCTGCCCAAGAAGCCGCTGACGTAGCGGCGGGTGTTGGGCAGCATGGTCAGGAAGAAGGCGGGGCCGCCCACAATGAGCAGGTCGGCGGTGGAGTACTGGCGCGGCAGGAAAGGGAACTGCCAGCAGAGCACGCCCAGGGTGAGACCCAGCAGGATAGCGAAGGCGGTCTTGGTGAGGAAGAGGTTGGTGACCCGCTCGATATTGGCGATAATCTTGCGCCCCTCGGCGAGTACACCGGGTAGGCGGTCAAAACGTCCGTCGAGAAGCACCAGGCGCGATACCGCCTTGGTGGCGGGCGCTGCGTTGCCCATGGCGATACCCAGATCGGCGTGCTTGAGGGCCAGGGCGTCGTTGATGCCGTCGCCGGTCATCGCTACTACGTGCCCGGCCTCGCGCAGACCCAGCACCATGTTCTTCTTCTGTTCGGGGGAGACCCGGCCAAAGACGGCGTGGGTTCGGGCAGCTTCTACCAGCTCAGGGCCAGATTCGGGCAGGGTCGAGGCGTCGACCGCACCGGCTGAGACGTCCATACCGGCGGCTGCCGCTGCGGCCGCTACCGTGCGGGGGTTATCGCCAGAGAAGACCTTCAGGTCGATACCCTGGCTTCTGAAGTAGGCCAGGGTTTCGGGAGCCTCGGAGCGTACCTGCTCACGGAAAATCACGAGCACCTGGGGCTCAAGACCGGCAGGAACCCGGGCGGCTACCTTGCCGGAAGGCTCGCGCAGAAGGGCGGGGGCGTGGGCCAGCACCAGCACACGCAGCCCGCTCTCGGCCAGCTCACCGGCCAGGTCGCGGGCAGCAGAGCCCTCGGTCAAAAGCGCCTCGGGGGCACCGAGTAGCCAGGCACCGGTGCCCGTGAACTCAACGCCGCTAAAGCGCAGAGCAGATGAGAAGGGCAGGACGCCTGCGGCAGCCGGAGCGCTAGCACCGGCAGGGGCTGCGGCGTCCGCTGCCTCAGCAAAGGGCTCTTTCAGGGCAGCCGCGGTGGGGTTGGCGTTCTGGTCGGCTCCCAGCCAGCCCAGGGCGGAAGCCCAGCCGTCCTTAACCCGGGAAGCGGCGGCGGCGTCCTGATGCCCGGTCTCTGCCCAGAACACCTGCCCGGTCAGGGAGCGAACCGAATCAAAGCGCACCCCGCCCTCGGTCAGGGTGCCGGTCTTATCGAAGCAGACGGTATCAACGCGGGCCAGCACCTCAACGGCGGGCTGCTCTTGAATCAGCACCTCGGTGCGGGCCAGCTTAACCGATGCCACGGCAAAGGAAATCGTGGTCATCAGGGCCAGGCCCTGGGGAATCATGGAGGCCACCGACGAGACAGAGGTAATCAGGGCATCACGCCAGGCGCCGGAATCAAGGGCCAGCTGCCAGCCGCCAGCGGCCTGCATCTGCCCGTTCAGTACAATTGCAATGATGGGAATCAGGGCCCAGGTAATCCAGGTGACCACCCGTTCCATACCCGCCCGGAGCTCCGAATGGATGGTGGTGAACTGGCGGGCCTCGGCCGTAATCTTCGCGGCGCGGGAGGTAGCCCCCACCGCCGTCAGCCGCACCTTGCCCGACCCGCCGATCACGGATGAAGCCGACAGGACGCCGTCCCCCGGCACCTTGCCGACGGGGTCGTTTTCGCCGGTGAGCAGGGATTCATCAAGGTCCAGGCCGTCGCTGGTGAGTACCACGGCGTCGGCAGGAACCTGGTCCCCACGCTTGAGCAGCACAACGTCGTCAAGAACCAGCTCATCGAGGGTAACCGGCACCAGCTTGCCATCGCGCAGGGCGGTGGCGGGATCGCGGCGCAGCAGGGCAATGCGGTCCAGCTGACGCTTAGCCGAGAACTCCTGGGTGAAGCCGATGACTACGTTGGCAATAGCAGCCAAAAGGAAAAGGGTATCGAGCCAGGAACCCACCAGAATCACCGCTAGCCCGCAGAGCCCCAGCACCAGGTTAAACATGGTGAACAGGTGGGTGCGGATAATGGTCGCGGTAGAGCGGGAGGTCGCATTATTCTGCGTATTCACTAACCCGGCAGAGGTACGCTCAGCGACCTGCTCGCTGGTGAGCCCACCGGCCTCAAGGACGCTGTCTGGAGGGGTACTCACATTCACGCGGTGGGCAGGCGCGGTGTGAGGCATAGGGGCTCCTTGGGCGTCGGGCTGGTCAGGGTAGTAACCAGTCTAGTGGGAGAAGCCGAGGGTACACGTCCGTCTCAAGGATGAAAACGGCCTCAGTCGCGGGCAGGAAGCACCAGCAGGCGCCCGGTCACCGGGTGGGTGAGCACCTCAATGGGGTGGCCGTAGACCGCGCTGAGCCGCTCGGCGGTGCAGACCTGCTGCGGGCGTCCTTGCGCCACCACCTGCCCCTGAGCAAGAAGCACCAGCCGGTCAGAATAAGAGGCCGCAACATCGAGATCGTGGAGGACCACCACCACAGCCGCCCCCTGCCGGGCGTAGGCGCAGGCGCGGGTGAGGGTCTGCTCCTGGTGCAGAATATCGAGAGCGGCAGTGGGCTCGTCGAGCAGGAGCAGGGGAGTGCGCTGGGCAAAGACCCGGGCTAAGTGGGTGCGGCCGGCTTCGCCGCCCGAGAGGGTGCGGACGTCCCTGCCTGCCAGGTGCCCGGTATCGGTGTCGGCAAGGGCGGCGGCGACAATCTCGTGATCCTGCTGGGCCTGCTCGGTGCCCCGCCAGGGGGCCCTGCCCATCTGGACCACCTGCTGCACGGTGTAGGAGAAGGCTACCGAGGTGTGCTGCAGCAGCATAGCCCGGGTGCGGGCCAGCTCTACCGGCCGGTAGTCTGCCAGCGGACGTCCGCCCAGGGTAACCTGCCCCGAGCTGGGGGCAGCATCCCCTGCCAGTAGGGAAAGCAGGGTGGATTTTCCTGCCCCGTTGGGGCCGATAAGGGCCAGCACCTCTCCGGGAGCGACATCGAGGGAAACATCGTGCAGAATCTGCCGCCCGTTCACCCGGTAGCTGACCGAATCGGCGACGAGTAAAGGTGCGGTCACAGGGCCCCCTTGGTTAGGGTTCGGCGGAGCAGAATAAAGAAAGTGGGGCCGCCCACCAGGGCGGTGAAGATGCCGATAGGCAGGTCGGCGAAGCTCACCAGGGTGCGGGCGGCGAGGTCGGAGGCTGCAATGAGCAGGGCACCGCCCAGGGCCGAGGCGGGTAGCAGCACCCGGTTGGAGGGCCCCACCACCATGCGGAGCAGATGCGGCACAATCAGACCCACAAAAGCGATAATGCCCGCGTAGGCGACCGCGGCCCCGGTGAGCAGGGCGGTGCAGACGATGGCTGCCAGGCGTAGGCGCTCTACATGAACACCCGAGTGGGCAGCGGCCCGCTCACCCAGGGCGAGCAGGTTGAGCTGCCGGGCCAAGAGAAAGCTACCGATAATACCGACACCCACAATCGGGACACTGGTGGCTACCGCCGCCCAGGTCGCCCCGTTCAGGGAGCCCATCTGCCAGAAGATAATCTGGTCGCGACTGGCGTCGTCGGCGATAAAGACCATCAGGGCAATCAGGGCGTTAGCCACGGCGGTTACGGCAATGCCGGTCAGAATCATCGACAGTACCTCTGCCCGCCCGCCGGAACGGGAGAAGAGATACACCAAGGCGGTGGTGGCTAGTGCACAGGCGAAAGCGCAGAGGGGCACGGTGAACATGCCCAGGGCATTCAGCCCCAGCACGATAGCCCCGCAGGCCCCCACCGCAGCCCCGGCTGAAATGCCGATGACGCCCGGCTCGGCCAGCGGGTTGCCGAAGACCGCCTGCATCAGGGCGCCGGACGCCCCCAAGGCGGCACCCACCAGTAGCCCCAGCAGAATGCGGGGTAGGCGGATATTCCAGAGGGTGGCGTCTGCCAGCTGCATGGCAGGGTCGGCGGACGCCAGCCCCAGGTTGCGCAGGATACCCCCGGCAACCTGGGGTAGGGGAATCTCGAACTGGCCCAGACTTGCAGAAACCAGCACTGTGCCTACCAGGAGCAGGGGGAGCGCGGTGAAGACGGTGACCAGGGTAGAAGAACGTACCTGCACGAGAACCTACTGCTGGGTATAGATAGCGGTGGCCAGTGACAGGAGTACCGCGGCACTGTTCGGCCCGAACGAGAGGATCTGGCCGTCGGCCATATCAACCACGCGCTGGTTGGCCCCGGCCGTGGTTTCAGCTACGCCGGGTCGAGCGAAGAAGGCCTCGATACCGCCGGTGGATTCTACCCCGCCGGTCATGGTCAGAATCAGGTCGGGGTTAGCCCGCGAGAGGGCCTCAGCATTGGCGGGTACGGTGCCTGCCGCCCCGCCTTCGCTGGCCACATCACGCCCGCCCAGGGCGGTGATGAGTTCGTCAGCCCCGGTGCCGTCCCCCAGAATGAAGAAGACGCCAGCGGTTCCGCGCACATAGAGGAAGGCCATGCCCACCTTCTGCGCCGAATCCTGCGGGGCTACCTCTGCAATGGTAGCCAGCGCCGAATCAATCTCAGCCTGCACCCGGGCACCCAGCTGGGCACCGGCGTCCGGAACGCCTAGAGCCTGCGCAACCGCCTCAATCTGCGGCACTACCTGGTTCAGGGAACGCGAGGGGTCAAAATGCACCACGGTCACCCCGGCGGAGCGCAGCTGCTCGGTAATTTCGAGGGGGCCGTTGGTGGTGTCCATGAGCACCACGGTCGGGGCGAGAGAAAGAACCGCCTCAGCCGAAATATCGTGGCCGTTCTGGGTCACCAGGGGCAGGTCTGCCAGGGTCGTTTCGGTCGAAGACGTGACCCGGCCTACCAGGTTGTCACCCAGCCCCAAAGCGACGACAGTCTGGGCTAGGGTGCCGTACATATCCAGGGCCAGAATACGGTCGGCACTGGTCACGGTCACCTCGGTGCCCTGAAAATCAGTGACGGTCACCGGCAGCTGCGGGGCCTGCGGGTTCTCAATCGGCAGCACATCGGGTACGGACGCCGCTGTGGCTAGGCCAGCAAGACTCTTGGGGTTCTCTACAGCGTGGGCTTTCAGGTAGTCCTCGGCCTGCTGCAGGGCGGTGCGGTGCACCTCTTCATTCTCTGCCGCTTCAATACCCCCGGCCGTTGCCGATGACTCTGCCAGACCCTCAACCGATGACGAAGCTGCCCCTGTCTGCGGGCCCGTGGTGGCGGCGTCCGCCCCGCTATCTGCTGACCCTGAGCAGGCTGTCACCGCCAGAACCAGGGCCGCACTCAGAACAGAAAAACCCCGGCGCAGGGGCAGAGAAGAAAAAGAGCGCGTGAGCACCAGAACCTCCTGAGAGAAAGAAAGGGGGTGGGAACCGGGTACATTCCGGCTCCCACCCGGCGAAGGGAGAATTAGGACGCGCGGCGGCGGGCTACCACCACAGCACCAGCAGCCAGCAGGGCGGCGCCCACAGCAACAAGGGCACCGACTGAAGCGCCGGTGTTCGCCAGCTTGCCACCCTGGGCGGCAGCGCGGGCAGCCTCAGCCTTGCGATCTGCTTCGGCGTTCAGGGCATCGCAGTTAGCGCCATTCTGAGAGACGTACTGGGTCTTCTCAATAGTCTGAGAAGCACCGGTGACCGACTGCTTGCCCAAGGTTCCGGTGAAGCTAATGGGGTCAAGGGCTTCACCTGCCTGGTAGAAGCCAGCGAAGGCAGCAGCGCCGACCTCGGTCAGGGTCGCTGAAGCACCGGAGAGGGAGATGGTTGAGCCATTAAGGGCGAGGGAAGAGGTATCGACCGTGGCAAAAGCAACCTCGCCGTAGTTAGTTGCAGTGCCGTTCATGTCGTTAGAGGTGACCGACAGGTAGAGGGTGCCGGTAGAACCGTTGATCTCAAGGCGGGGGTTAGCCATCAGAGTGTTCAAGGTGCCGCCGTGGCCGGTGAAACGGACAGAGCCCTCGAAAGCCACAGAGCCCTTGCCGTTAGCGTAGGTGCCTGTACCGTTGGACCAGCCAAAGGCCTGGTTAGCGTAGGTAACGCCGCTCAGTTCCCAGCCACCCTTAGCGATACCGCCACCAATGTAGTTACGGAAGGAAGAACGCACACCCCAGTCGAAAGTAGCAGCTGAGACGGTCCCGTCAGCCTGAGTAGTGGTTGCGCCGGGCACGGTTTCGGTCACGGTCACCGGCACGCACTGGGGCGCCGGGTCAGCAGGGTTAGTAGAGGGCTGGGCTGAGGGAACGACGGTCGGCTCAGCGGTCGGCTGGATAGAGGGGGCTGCCGTCGGGTCAGCAGAAGGCTGGGCTGAGGGGGCCACGGTCGGCTGGGCGGTGGGCTCTGCGGACGGGCTCGGTGCAGGGGACTCACTCGGAGCAGGAGCCGGGGTTTCGCTGGGAGCCGGGGCGGGAGCGTCCTCAACAACCGGCGCAGCCACGCGCAGGTAGAGGGGGTCAAACTCCAGGCCTTCAGCGTAGCGGGCCCCAAAAATGGTCGCCGCATGCCCGGTGGCGTAGGTGGTTACACCACTCAGGAGCAGATTGCCCTCGGCATCGGTGGTCAGGGCGCTCGCATCGAAGCTGGCGATGGGCTGATCGGTAATTTCGCCGGTGTTGGCCGAGGTGCCGGTGGCGTAGATGTAACCCTGATTCCTGTCGGTAACAACGCGGAAGCTGTGCAGATTGATATTCAGTACCCCGCCATGGGCGACCAGAGAGAAGCTACCTGGCACGGTGATGGAGTAGCCGGTCTCGGTCTTCTGGGCGGCGGCACCGGCAAAGACGAAGTTATTGCCTTCAAGGCTGGTGTTTTCGCCGGGAGTAACAGCGTTCTGGGCAATCAGGTAGTTGAGGAAGGAATCCTTGATACCCCAGGTGACGGTGCCCGCTGCGTTGGTGACGCCGTCAGTGGTGGGCTCGGGTGTGGGCGTGGGGGCCGGGGTCTCTGCGGGCTTTTCAGCCAGGTCAGCCGAGAAAGTGAGCGGAGACAGAACCTCGCCTGCCTTGTAGAAACCGGCGAAGGCTGCTGCGCCGTCGGCGGTGAGAGTAACGGGAGCGGCAGTGGCTGATACGGTGCCGTTGCTGAAAGTGACGCCAGAAAGGTCTACGGTAGCGAAGTGGACGTTGGTGGCATCGATATCGGGGGATCCGTTGTAGCCCTTGGACTTCACATCAGCTACCAGGGTGCCCTGAGTACCGTTGATAACCAGCTTGAGGTTGGCGTAGGTGATATCAAGTTCACCCTTATGGGCGGTGAAGTGGATAGTCCCGGGGTAGTTGATGGTTCCGTTTGCACCGGTGAACTCGCCCTCGGCCCCCTGCCAGGAGAAGGCGGAGCCGTTGAAGCTGGGGCCACCGGTTACCTCGACGCTACCACCGGCAAAAGCGCCGGTGACGTAGCGGATGAAGGAGTCCTTGAGCGACCAGGTCAGCTGGGCATTGCTGGCGACGTGAGTTGCGGACGCGGCAGCGACGGTGCTGCTGGTGGCGTCCGCTGCGTCGGCTACGGACGCGGTGGCTAGGGTCATGCCTGACAGGGTGAGTGCGGCGGTGGCTAGGAGGGCGCAGGAGCGCCGGGCGCTGTGCTGGGGAGACATGGGCATCCTCGTGAAAACTATGTGGTGTAGGGGTGGGCACATTTCGTAACATGCCCTGCCTTATTAAATTTAAGGGCATGCCTAAACTAGCATTAAGGCAAGCCTAATAAAAATAGGTTACAAGTACTTGATTTAATTCTTTCTTGGTGACAGTCTGTCAATAAATAGTGTTAATCTAGCCCTCAACCAAGGAGGACCCCATGACTACCGCTCTCGCCGACACCGAGCGTCCTACCTTCTCAGCCCGCCTTAAGGCAGAAACCGCTGCCCGCCACGAGCAGGCAGAACACTCCAGCTTCATGGCCGACCTGATGGGCGGCAAGCTCGACCGTAAGGCCTACCGCATGCTGCTGACCCAGTACGTCTATATGTATGAGGCCCTCGAAGAAGTAGCAGCCGGCTTCCGCGCCCACCCCAACCCCATCACCGAACCCTTCGTGCTCGAGGGCCTTGATCGGCTTGCTTCTATCAAGGCTGACCTAGCTGAACTGGGCGGCCCCACCAGTGACCAGCCCTTACCGGCAACCGCTGACTATGCGGCAGCTATCCGCGCGACGGCGTCCGCCCCCGAACGCTTCTTGGCCCACCACTACCTGCGCTACCTGGGTGATCTGTCGGGCGGGCAGGCCGTGGCTGCCCTGGTCGCCCGGCACTACGGTGTGCCCGCTGAGGCTCTGAGTATGTACCGGTTTGAGGCACTCCCGAAGCCCAAGGTATTCAAGGACTCCTACCGGGGTCTTCTGGACGATGCCCCGCTGACGGACGCCCAGCGTGACGCCCTGGTTGATGAGACTCTAGCTGGGTTCGACTGCAACACCCGTGTGTTCGCGCAGCTGGGTGAGAGCCTAGTCTCATAGGCGTGTAGCTAGGGGCCTCCATGCTGTGTGCAGGTTTCTTGGGCTGTGTGCAGGGTTTTCTCTGCACACAGCCCAAGAACCCTGCACGGGACTAGAGGGACTAGAGCAAAAGGACGCCTGCCCCGGCTTGCGTGAGCCGGGGCAGGCGTCCTTGGGTGCGCTCTGGGTGTTGCTGAGCGGTAATAGTGTGGGCTAGGCGGCTAGCTCCTTGGGGCGCGGTTCTTAAGGGCTGCTACCGCAATGAGGGCCAGACCGATGGCTACCATCCAGAAGAAGGCGCCGGTGTTGGAGTTCAGCCAGGCTTCGCCGGCGTAGAGGATGTCGCGTGCTCCCTGCCCTGCGAAACGGGCGGGAATCCAGGGGTAAATCCACTCGCTCCAGAAGGTCGGCAGGAACTGGCGGGGGATGCTGAGAGTCGCAGTGCCCAGCAGCATGGTGAGGGCCGATAGGGCCACGCCCTTAGTGCCCAGTAGGTCAAGGAAGCCGGTGGTCAGGGCAATATAACCAGCAGATAGGGCGCTCAAGAAGAGGGCCAGTTCTGTGAAGGGCAGCTCAAAGCCAGTAATAGACTGCACTAGCCAGGTTGCGCCGAAGCCAACCAGCAGTGCTGCTGCGGCCCCATAAACTACCTGCAGACCAGCGTTCACCCAAGCTGTGGTGCCGCGAGCCTTAGAAACGGAGTGGGATCCGGCAAGCAGGATGGACGACACCAGTGAACTGATGAAGGTGCCAATAAAGAGCATCATGGGGGCGAAGCTGCCAGCAAAACCCCACTCGGTGGGAATCTTGTTTATGGTGGTCACATTGATAGCCACCGGCGAGTTCTGGCTCATGGCGGTCAGGGCGTTGGTTGCGGTTTGCACGCCCATCATAGTCTTGGACTGGTCTACGGTAGCGGTAAGTGCGGACGCCTCGCCGCCTCCAGCCTGTGCTGCTGCGGCAGCCTGAGAGAAGTCAGCTGGAATTTCAAGAACGGCGTAGTAGCCCTCGTCCTCAAGGAGTTCCTCGGCCGACTGGCCGCTAGTGACCAGGGTGAAGTCAAGAACCTGCTGGTCAGCGGAGGTGAGATTTTCAACTGCCTGGGCTCCGGCGTTGATGGTTTCACCAGTCGGTAGGGTGATACCTGAATCTGCATTGACGATAGCTACCGGCAGGTTTTCTGCCTTAGCTCCCAGCATGGGGGTCACTATGAGGTCGGCGACCAGCAGGCCGATAATCGGGGCGAGAAGGGGGAGAATCCAGCGTTTGGGGCTGGAGGTTTGGGTGTGTGAGTCAGTGGCGACTGTTGAGCCTGCCATGTCTGTGCCTTTCTAATGCAACAACTTGTTGTATTTAATCCTAAAATCACCCCGCCCGGGCTAAATTAGACTTAGTACAACACTTTGTTGCATTTTTTAGGAGGAGACCATGGCCCGTCCTCGCAAAGACTCAGCCCAACCCGGCGCCCGTCAGCGCATCACCGAAGCCTACTGGGCACTAGCAGCTGAGCGAGCCTTCCCCGACATCGCCGTCGACCAGATTCTCAAACGTGCTGGGTGTAACCGCACCACCTTCTATTACCACTTTGAAAACCTCGCCGCGGTGCGCGCTGAAGCAGAAAACCAGCGGCTGACTACCGAAAAGTTCCGCGGTATCGTGCGGCTTATCGCGAGCCACGATTTGAGCAGTAGCACGGTGCGGGCCTTCTACGATGAGAACCTTGACCTTATCCGCTACCTAGCCCGCCAGCTGGCAAGTAGCCCCCAGGCTGAAGCCTCTGACAGATTCAGGGCCACCGTGCGCGCTATGTGGATTGAACAGGGGCTATTGCGCGGTGACGGTAGCGACCCCGACCTGCTCCTAGTCACCCACACCTTCCTTATCAACGGGCTGCTGGGGTCTATCGCTTCACTCGCTGATTTGAGCGAGGACGAGTTCTTTGTGCGCCTTGATAGCTTCTCCCAGCTCTACAGCACAATCGTGATGAACGTGCTCGCGGACGTCCTGCCCAACAGTGCCCTGGAAGCGCTGGGGGAAGGAGCATAGGTCTGGGCAGGTTTCTTGGGCTGTGTGCAGGGTTTTCTCTGCACACAGCCCAAGAACCCTGCACAGGGTTAAGAAAGAAGGACGCTCCCCGGGTCGGTAACTGCCACGCTAACGCACCCGACTTATCCACAGGCCTGGCTGCTATATGACCTGTTTGTGAACCAAAAGAGCCTGCGATGTTCACACCCCTTGCAAGAGGTGAACGGGGTCGGTGACACTGCCCTTATGAATGATGTTGCAGAGATTTACCAGCAGGTGCGCTGCCTTAAAGATTTACAAGATATCGGTGTAAGCCCCTCTGTAGCTTCGACCCGTTTTAGGTCTGGTTACTACACCAAAATCAAGCAGGGGATCTATATTGAGACCTCTATATGGAACCAGTGGGGCACTCGCCAGAGATGCATAGCCCACCACGCCGCGCATATCAAAACGGTGCCGAGCGGGGTGCTGAGTCACCAGTCGGCTGCGCTTTGGTTAGGAGCTCCGCTCCTAACCCTACCTCACAAGGTGCATATGAGTTTTGCGTCGGCTTCTGTACAGCACCGCCCTTCAGTAACAGCGCATCGCGGACGTACGGACGTAGTTCGCGAGGCTCAACTGGTAGTAGGGGCTTCTGTTGCTGCTCCGGGGCAAACTCTGCGCGATGTGGCCCTATCTCTACCTCGCGTTGAGGCGCTGGTGATTGGTGATTATTTTCTGCGGCAGGGTGTTATATCTGTAGCGTCGGCACGTACTGCTCTGACTGAGGCGGGTGGAGCTGCGCTTGCCGTGGGGCAGAGACTGAGCGCTTTAGCAGATTCTCCTGCTGAGACGATCGCGCGCGACCTTATTTATGAGTGGAATCTGCCTCTACCTCAGGAGCAGTTCGAGGTATTCACCCACTATGGCCGTGTCTACCGTGCTGACTTCGCTTGGCCTGAGTTGGGGGTCATGCTTGAGGTCGACGGTGAGGTGAAGTATTCGGGAGTCTATGGCCGCGCTGACGATGTGGTTCAGGCGGAACATCGGCGGCATCGCGAATTAGAGATGGCTGGCTGGAAGGTGGTGCGTACGCGCTGGAAGGAGCTGATGTCGCACCCTGCTACTCTCCGGCAACGGCTGTGGGAGGCAGGCGTCCGGTGAGCCAGGCTGGAGGTGTGCAGGTTTCTTGGGCTGTGTGCAGGGTTTTCTCTGCACACAGCCCAAGAAACCTGCACAGGCTAAGACAAAAGGACGCCGCCACGCACCTTACCTGCCGTGGGGCAGGGCAGAGGCGCGGCGGCGTCCTTACACCGTGTAGCTAGAGGCTAGCTGGGGGCAACCTCGCCGAAGTGGCGGGCGAGGGTACCCTCGTGAGCCTCGCGCAGCTCGTCCAGGTTGATAGCGACCTCACCCTGAATGTCCAGGGCGTTAGAGGCGGCATCGACCACGCCGATACGGGCGAAGGGGTAGTCGCGGGCGGTGCACATGTCCTTGAAGCGAACCTCCTCGGAGCGGGGCACAGATACAACCACGCGGCCCAGGGACTCAGAGAAGAGCAGGGTGAAGAAGTCGATACCGTCGCGCTCAGCAACCTCACCCAGGCCAACACGGGCACCGACGCCAAAGCGCAGGCAACCCTCAACCAGGGCAGCAGCCAGGCCACCTGCAGAAACATCGTGGGCGGCATCAATCATGCCGTCACGGCTCATGTTCACCAGCATGTCGCCCAGCAGCTTCTCGGCAGCCAGGTCAACCTTGGGGGGCAGGCCGCCCAGGTGGCCCTTGAAACGGGCCCACTCGGAGCCGTCCAGCTCGTCGCGGGTAGTGCCCAGCAGGTAGAGGGCCTGGCCGTCATGCTCAGGAGCCCAGCCGGAGGGGGTGCGGCGGGTGACGTCGTCCATCACACCCATCATGGCAACCACGGGGGTGGGGTTAATGGCCTTGCCACCGGTCTGGTTGTAGAGGGAGACGTTACCGCCGGTCACGGGTACGCCCAGTTCCATACAGCCGTCGGCGATACCGCGCACGGCCTCAGCGAACTGCCACATGATGTCCGGGTCCTCGGGGGAACCGAAGTTCAGGCAGTCAGAGACAGCCACGGGGCGGGCACCCACGGTAGCGACGTTGCGGTAGGCCTCAGCCAGGGACGCCTTCGCACCCTCATAGGGGTCGAGCTTGGTGAAGCGGGGGTTAGAGTCGGTCGCCAGGGCAACACCCAGGCCGGTCTCTTCGTCCACGCGAATCACGCCGGAGTCATCGGGCATCGACAGGGCAGTGTTGCCCTGAACGTAGCGGTCGTACTGGTTCGTAATCCAGGACTTGGAGCACATATTGGGGGCAGCCATAAACGCCTTGATAGCCTCGCCCAGCTCAGCGCCGGTGGGGCGGGCGTCGTCCGCGCTAGAACCGGTGAACTTGTCGGCCTGCAGGGCGTCCTGCCACTCGGGGCGGGCGTAAGGACGCTCGTAGGTGGGGCCGTCGTGAGCGACGGTCTTGGGGTCCACATCGACGATAATCTCGCCCTGCCACTCGATGGTCAGGCGGCCGGAGCCGGTAACCTCACCCAGGATGGAGTACTCGACGTCCCACTTCTTCATGATGTATTCGAAGCGGCTCAGGTTCTCGGGGGTCACAACCGCCATCATGCGCTCCTGGGACTCAGACATGAGAATCTCGCCCGGGGTCAGGGTGGGGTCGCGCAGCAGAACCTTGGTCAGGTCGACGTGCATACCGCCGTCGCCGTTGGAGGCCAGCTCGGAGGTGGCGCAGGAGATGCCTGCGGCGCCGAGGTCCTGAATGCCCTCAACGATGGAGTTCTTGAAGAGTTCCAGGCAACACTCAATCAGCACCTTCTCAGCGAAGGGGTCGCCCACCTGCACGGCGGGGCGCTTGGAGGGCTTGGTGTCGTCGAAGGACTCAGAGGCCAGAACGGAAGCGCCGCCAATACCGTCGCCACCGGTGCGGGCGCCAAAGAGGATCACCTTGTTGCCGGTACCCGAGGCGTTTGCGGTGCGGATGTCCTCGTGGCGCATGATGCCCACAGCCAGAGCGTTGACCAGGGGGTTGGCCTGGTAGCACTCGTCAAACTCAACTTCGCCGCCGATGTTGGGCAGGCCCAGGGAGTTGCCGTAGCCGCCAACACCAGACACAACGCCGGGTAGGACGCGGGCGGTGTCGGGGTGGTCGATGGCACCGAAACGCAGGGGGTCCATGACGGCCACGGGGCGGGCACCCATCGAGATAATGTCACGCACGATACCGCCCACGCCGGTCGCTGCACCCTGGTAGGGCTCAACATAGGAGGGGTGGTTGTGGGACTCGATCTTGAAGGTCACGGCCCAGCCGTTGCCAATGTTGGTCACACCGGCGTTCTCGCCGATACCAACCATGAGGTCCTTCTTCATCTCGTCGGTGACCTTGGCACCGAACTGCTTGAGGTGAACCTTGGAGGACTTGTAGGAGCAGTGCTCTGACCACATGACCGAGTACATGGCCAGCTCGGCTGCGGTGGGGCGGCGGCCGAGAATCTTCTTGATGTCCTCGAACTCGTTTTCCTTCAGACCCAGCTCAGCCCAGGGCAGCTCGGTGTCGGGGGTGGCAACGGCGTGCTCAACGGTATCGAGGTTAAACTTCTTTTCGCTCAAAATTCTTATTCCTTATGCGAGGCGTTTAGACCGAAACCAGCTGGTTGAGTACGGAGGTGAAGACGCCCAGGCCGTCCGCGCCGTCGCGCAGACCCACGGTGCCAAAACCTGAGGACGAGGGGCCGAAGCCGGGTTCGACGGCGTGCTCGGGGTGGGGCATGAGGCCCACGACGTTACCGCGCTCGTTGGCAATGCCGGCAATGTCGTTGCGAGAGCCGTTGGGGTTAACGTCCACGTAGCGGAAGACCACGCGGCCTTCAGCTTCAAGCACCTCAAGGGTCTTGGCGTCGGCAACGTACTGGCCGTCCTGGTTCTTGAGGGGGACCACGATGTTCTGGCCCGCTTCGAAGTCGCCGGTCCAGGCAGTCTGGTTGGTCTCAACGCGCAGGGTCTGATCGCGGCAGGTGAACTTGCGGTGATCGTTCTTGATCATGGAGCCGGGTAGCAGGTGGGTTTCGGTCAGAATCTGGAAACCGTTGCAGATGCCGAGCACCGGCAGGGGAGCGGAACCCGAGGTGCCAGCGGCGCTAGCTGCCTCAACGACCTTGCTCATGACCGGGGCCTTCGCTGCGATAGCGCCTGCGCGCAGGTAGTCACCATACGAAAAACCGCCGGGCACAATTACAGCGTCTACATCGTGTAGAGCTGCTTCATCGTGCCACAGCGGTACGGGGGTGCCACCAGCTAGTCGGACGGCGCGGGAGGCGTCGCGGTCGTCCAGAGTGCCGGGGAAAGTGATGACGCCAACGCGCACATCGGCCAGGGCGGCATCGGGAGTGTTCTGAGAGAAGTCGCCCACCAGGGGAACTTCGGTTGCTGCGAGGGATTCTGCCACGTCTTTTAGTCCTCCAGAGCTTCGACGTTGACGACGTCTTCAATCACGGGGTTAGACAGCAGTTCTTCAGCTGCCTGGCGGGCCTGCGCGAGCAGTTCTTCGGTGACTTCACCATCAACGGTCAGTTCAAAACGCTTACCCTGACGAACATCGGTGAAGTTGGTGAGACCGATACGGGGAAGCTCGTGAGCGATAGCCTTGCCCTGGGGGTCGAGGATTTCGGGCTTGAGCATAACGTCAACAACAATACGGGCCATGAATGGGCACTCCTTGGGTGCTGGAATCTATATAGAGCCAGGTCTCATTTTACCGGTTTGTACAAGCTTGTGCCCCAAAGTGAGACGGCGGGGCGCGGGGGTTTTCTGGGGCGTCCGGTCATGACGAGCGTGCGCTATATCGCTGAGCGTGCACCCGGCAACCGCACGCTCGGCGATATGGCGCACGCTCGGTGTTTGCGAGAAGATGCTGGGAAAATAAACCATAATTTTCTATATAAACAGCTTAATGGGAAAATTGAGGTGCATTTTCTCAAGAGAGACTCGCAGGAGGCAACATGCAGAGTTGGCCATCTCTTACATATACAGAGCGCTTGTGGGTGCACCGTGACCCCTTGGCCTCTCGCCGGAGCCAGCGGAAAAATCGAGGTACTTTTCAGGTGCCGCACGTTCCGTATATTTCTGAGGCTCCTGTGAGGCTCAGTGCAGATGTGCTGGCTAGCGCATCTGCGGCATCAGTGGCTATGACAAGGTTCGACCACGAACAGGCATCATTTGCTCACTTCCCATTCGCCACGGTGCTTTTGCGCGGAGAATCTGCCACAAGTTCACAGATTGAAAATCTGACGGTAAATGCTCGAAAACTCTCGCTTGCTGCACTTGGTGTGCCGGTAGGAGGCAATGCCGAACTTGTCGCTCGCAATGTCCGCGCCATGAAAGCTGCAATCGACGTTGCCCACGAACTCAGCATCGACGCTTTGCTGACCATGCACGAGGAGCTTACAGCGGGTGTTCAAGATGATGCCGGTGAGCTGAGAAAAGAATGGGTGTGGATTGGGGGAGAATCCCCTGTCACAGCCAGGTACGTAGCACCTGCCTGGGAGGATGTGTCTGGGTTGCTTGAAGACCTCGTTGTCTTTTTGGAGCGCCGGGACCTTGATCCTACCGTACAAGCGGCTCTTGCTCATGCCCAGTTTGAAACTATTCACCCTTTTACAGATGGGAATGGGCGTACAGGGAGAGCGCTCATCTCATCTCTACTAAAGGCGCGCGGAGTGACGCAGCATGTGGTGGTTCCCCTGTCGAGCGGTTTGCTCTATGACCTTGAGGGGTATGTTTCTGCCCTGGAGGCGTATAGGCGCGGGGATATAGAGCCCATCATCCTGTGTTTTGTGGATGCCATTGAATCATCGCTGGCTAATACTCGTTTGCTTGCCCAGGACATTGAACAGTTTTATGAGCAGATTCTTGCCTCGCGTCCGAGGGTGACTGAAGCGGTGCGTAAGGTGGCAAGGTTCTGCTGCTCAGAGCCAGCTTTCACGGCTGGAATGCTAGAAGAACACGCCGGAGTGGCTAGATCTACCACCTATCGCATTATTGATTCCCTGGTGGAAACCGGTATCTTGCGGCGGGAGCAGAAAGTGCGCGGGCAAAATGCCTGGTCTGCCCCTGCTTTGACGGAAGCGCTTGACGCGTTTGCCCAGAGGGCGGGCCGTCGGCGTTTTGTTTAGTCCTGAGCGGCCAGGAGCGCCTGCGCCGCCTGCAGGTTGGCTAGGGCAAGGGTTTTGTTGGTGCGGGCAAGGGCCAGGGCTGAGATGGTGAGGGCAACCAGGGCGCGGGCTTGGCCGTATGCTTCGGCCTCGGTGAGGTGCGGACGCGCCCTGCCCAGCCCCGTGCGGAAGGCGACAAGGAGTTCGTCGTAGTAGCTGCTGATGGCTGCGCTGACCACTGGGTCGGTGCCCACCGGGGCGTTAGCTGCCGCTATGAGCAGGCAGCCGGGGTGGCTATCGGCAGAGCTAATAGAGCTGGTCAGGGTTGCAAAGTAGTCGTTGAGGGCATCGGGCTTCGCGTCTTCGCTGGTGACGCGGGCAAGGAGCGGACGGACGCTTTCTGCCAGGTAGTTCTCTACCGCTTCGTCAAAAAGCCCCTTTTTCGACTCGAAGGCGTGGTAGAGACTGGAGCGCTTGAGGCCGGTTGCCTGTTCAAGGTCGGGGATTGAGGTTGCCTCGTAGCCCCGATCCCAAAAGACGTCGCGGGCTGCCCTGACGGCGTCCGCTCGGTCGAAGGTTGCTGCGCGCCCCATGATGTGCCTCGTTTCATAGCTAACAAAATTGTGTACTGACCATTCTAGTATATATTGGAATAAGCATTACAAAAACCTATGAAAGGATATCCCCATGACTATCGCCGGTATCATCGCCCTACTGCTCGCCGTCGCCCTGCACGTTTTTATCTTCTACCTCGAATCCTTCGCCTGGACCACCCGAGCCCTGCCAGTCTTCGGTATGAGCCGTGAATCAGCCGAACAGACCAAGGAAATGGCCTACAACCAGGGCTTCTACAACCTCTTCCTGGCAATCATTGCCGCCGCCGGTGCCCTGGCCCACTTCGCCGGTGCCCCCGCCGTGGGCCTAGCCCTCATGCTCGCCGGTACCGGGTCAATGCTGGCCGCCGCAGCCGTCCTCTTCATCACCTCACCCGACAAGCGCCCCGCCGCCATCAAGCAGGGTGCCTTCCCGCTGCTCGCCGTCCTTCTGCTCGCTCTGGGCGCAACCTTTTAACAAACGCCCTTTGACAGGCGTAGAACTGGTTAAACAGCTTTCGAAAGGAAAAATCATGACACAAGCACGTGAAATCCGCCTTGCCTCCCGCCCCAGCGGCTGGCCCACCTCCGACAACTTTGAATTTGCCACCGTTACCCTGCCTGAGCTCGCCGATGGCCAGGTTCGCGTTAAAAACGAGTTCATCTCGGTTGACCCCTACATGCGCGGACGCATGAACGACGCCAAGAGCTATGTAGCCCCCTACGGCCTGGGGGAACGCATCACCGGCGGTGCCGTCGGACGCGTTGTCGAATCGCACGATGAAAGCCTGCCCGTAGGCACCCTCGTATCGCACCAGCAGGGCTGGGCAGACTACGCCCAGGCCGCCGCTCGCGAGTTTACCGCCCTGCCGGAACTACCTGCCGGGGCACCGTCCTCGCTCTATCTGGGCATGTTGGGCATGACGGCAATGACCGCCTACGCAGGGCTGACCCGCATTGCCCACCTGAAAGAAGGCGACGTCGTGTTCGTCTCTGGCGCAGCGGGCGCCGTGGGCACCGCCGTAGGGCAGATCGCTCGCCTGCTCGGCGCCTCCCGCGTTGTCGGCAGCGCTGGCTCGGCTGAGAAGGTTGAGCTGCTGACCAGCAAATACGGCTACGATGCCGCCCTCAATTACAAGGACGCTCCCGTGCGGCAGGCCCTGCCCGAGCTGGTTCCAGATGGCGTAGACGTCTACTTCGACAACGTCGGCGGCGACCACCTCGAAGCCGCTCTCGATGTGATGAACCGCGGCGGCCGCCTGGCGCTCTGCGGCGCGATTTCTGCTTACAACACCAGTGAGACCACCCCCGGCCCCGACAACATGACCAACATGGTCAAGCAGGGTCTGACCATGCAAGGCTTCACCCTGGGGGAGTACCTGGACGTCGCCCCCGAGTTCCGCGAAAAGATGGGCCGCTGGTTTGCCGACGGCAAGATCGCCTATGACGAGACCGTCTACGAGGGGCTCGACTCCACGATCGAAGCCTTCATTGCCATGATGCAGGGCGCGAACACCGGCAAGATGGTGGTCAAGCTCTAGTCCTCAGGCATATCGAAAGGGGACCGCAAAACCTAAAAGGGACCGCATACTACGCGGTCCCTTTTAGGTTTTGCGGTCCCCTTGGGTGTGGGAGGGAGAAAAAACGTGATTACTCGGCAGGCAGGTAGCCCAGCTGGCGGGCCAGGTCAGCCGTCATCTCGTTGTTCTCAATTTCGGGCTCCTGCTGCTCATAGGGCGAGATGCCGGGGGCAGAAGACTGGGCCTGGAACTTCATAGTCATCAGATCGTTCGGGGCGGTGAGCTTACCGATGGTGCCGTCGCGGTTCACATCAATCTGCTGGGCGGTAGTCTCCACAACGCCGTCCTGATCAAAGTCGATACCCTGGTGGGCATTCCAGTAGCGGTTGCCGTAGTGAATGGAGAAACCGCGGGCAGCGTTACCGGCACCCTTAGACTCAACCACTGCGGTCTCATCAATGGTCATACCCGGACGGGTGGAATAACCGTAATAGACCGACCCGTCGGTGCGGCGCACACCCTCCAGCTGATACTTGTAGTTCATAATGCTGGTGTAGTTAGGCTTGTAGTTCGTGCCGTCGGTACCACCGTGGTTCAGGCCCAGGTTGTGGCCCAACTCGTGAATGAAGGTGCCCACGCGAATAGCGCTACTTGCCTTACCCCAGTGGGTGGGGCCTACTGTTACCAAGAAGGTGCGACCGGGGTAGTAGCCCGAACCTGAAGAACCGCCGGTGCCGTAGTAGTCGCCCCACACCATGTAGTGGAAGACGCCCGCGCGTGCCGGGTCGGAGTTAGTGCCGCGCAGGGTGTTCACATCACCCAGGCCGCTCAGGCCCTGGTGAGGAACCTCGTTGCCGCCGCCCAGGTCGTAGGCGGGGTAGATGCTGCCGGTGTCCAGGTGGATGGTGATGCCGGTGGTGCCGTTGGGGTTCCAGATGGGCATGTCGGCGAAGGTCTGGACGATGGTGCCCAGCTCAGCTTCGCTGGCGAGTAGGCCGGGCATGTAGTCCATCTCAACGAAGAGGTCTTTGCGGTAGGGGTCTGCGCCCATGGCAGCGAAGTCGATGTCGATGACGCCGTCGTTGTTGTAGTCGTAGCCGTTGGTCTCCCAGACATCGAGCAGCTTATCGCCGTCGGTGTCCATGGCGACTGCTGAGGCAAGCGGGGCGCTTAGCCCGGTAAAGGCCATAGCAGCAACCGCCAGGGTGGCAAGCTTGTGGGAAAAACGCATGGATGTGTCCGTTTCTGTGATGTGTGGTTTAAGGAGGATTCTAAGGCATAGACCCGCCCTCGCCACCCAACGACTGGCCTTTCTACCCCCCCAGCAGTCTCTTCATGCGGAAAAATCTACCCCGCACAGGTAAAAGTGGACTCCACCCCCGCAGATGAAGAGAAGTTTACCTGTACAGTATGGTTAGGTGATGAAACGCATGGGCTCAAATCTGTCCCTTAGAGGCCCACTCGATTTCTTACTCCAATCACACCGCACTTTTAACTAGAGAGAGAACTATGCCTATTCGCTTCCGCCGTCTCCTGGCTCTCCCCGTTCTACCCGTGCTCGCACTGGGTATGAACTCCGCCACCGCGGCCCCCGCCCCCGTCTACGGATCCACTGGCGGCCCCGGTACTTACACCGAACAGAATATTGGCTCCACCTATGTAGGTGGTGCAGCCTCCTATCGCATCCCCGCCCTGGCAGACCTGGGCGATGGCATCGTCCTGGCAGCCTGGGACGGCCGCCCTGGCAGCGCAGCAGACGCCCCTAATCCTAACTCCATCGTGCTCCGCCGTTCCACCGACTACGGCACCACCTGGAGCGACTACACCCATATCAAGAAGGGCCACCTGGGCGACGCCACCACCCAGAAATACGGCTACTCCGACCCCTCCTTTGTCGTAGATTCTGTCACCGGCGCTGTTTACGCCTTCTTCGTCTACTCCAAGGACCAGGGCTGGCACTACAGCCAGTACGGCAACGACATTACTAAGGACCGCACTATCACCGGTGCCGTTGTGGTCGAATCCAAGGACAAGGGCCTGACCTGGAGCGAACCCCGCGATATCACCCCCATCGTCAAGCCCGGTACCAGCAAAACCTCACCCAAGGCCGGTGACGTCAAAGCCGTCTTCGCCACCTCCGGCGAAGGTATCCAGATGAAGTACGGTCAGTACGCAGGCCGTCTGGTCCAGCAGTTCGTGGGCAAGGTCCGCACCGCCGACGGCAAAGAGGTCGTCCAGGCTTACTCCGTCTACTCCGACGACCACGGCGTCACCTGGAAGCGGGGTGACTTCGTGGGTGCCTCCATGGACGAAAACAAGACCGTAGAACTCTCCGACGGCCGCCTCATGCTCAACTCCCGTGACTCCGCTAACTCCGGTTACCGCAAGGTCGCCATCAGCTCCGACGGCGGTCAAACTTGGGGCCCCATCACCCTGGACACCGAGCTTCCCGACCCCACCAATAACGCAGCTATTACCCGTATGTACCCCAAGGCGCCTTATGGCAGCGCGGACGCTAAGAAGCTCATCTTCACGAACTCCAACAACAACGCCAACTACAACCGCGTCAACCTATCCGCCCGTGTCTCCTGCGATGACGGCCAGACCTGGCCCGGCTTGCGCCAGATCAAGTCCGGCTTTGGTGCCTATTCCTCCACCACAGCCCTCTCCAACGGCAAATTCGGTGTGCTCTATGAAGCTAGCTACGGCAACGACATGCGCTACGGCACCTTCGACGAAGCCTGGCTGAACGTGGTCTGCGCCCCCATGAACGTTGACAAGCTTACTGTAGCTGCCGGCCAGACTGCCTCCGTACCCGTCACCATCACCAACCAGGAGGCCCAGGCCGTCACTGGCACTATCACCCTGGCAGATACAGGTTCCTTCACCGGTGCCACCAGCGAAAAAATCACCCTAGACGCCGGCCAAACCCGCACCGTCAAGGTCAACCTGACCGCCGCCGCAACCGCCAGCACCGGCAAAGTGGATGCCGTATTTACCGCTGAGAACGGCAAGCAGTCCCGCTTCACCTTCCCTGTAGAAGTAGAAGCCAGCACCACTGTCTTCGGCGCAACCGTCCACAGCGCCTCCGCCCCCGCCCGGGATATCGCAACCAGCCCCTACACCGTCGGCGAAAAGATCACCTACACCTTCTCCGTCACCAACACCGCTGACGAAGCCGTATCCGTGGTCCCCACCGCAGGCAACTTTGACGCAGCAGGCTACCTGCCTACCAGCACCCCCAATTGCCGCTACCTCAACCTGGCGGCCAAGGGCACCTACACCTGCTCCACCGCAACCCACACCGTCACCCAGGAGGACATCGACCGTGGCTACTTCACCCCCGAGATGACCTTCACCGTGACCTCCCGCGCCAATGATGCCCGCACCACCACCGTCACCCACACCGGCGAGAAGATCCTGCTCAAGCCTGCCCGCCAGGCCCCCAGCATCACCGTCACCGGTAGGGTAGGCACCACTGCCGCAGGGTACGCCGTGGGCGACACTGTGGGCTACACCTTCCGTGTCACCAGCACCTCCCCCTACGTCACCACCGTGACCCCGGTATCCGGTAGCTTTGACCGTGGCTTCATGCCCACCAGCGCCCCTAACTGCCGCTGGCGCAACCTGCCCGCTAACGACGCCTACAACTGCACCACCGCCCAGCACCTGGTCACCGCAGAAGACTTGGCCCGCGGCTACTTTACTCCTACCGCAACCTTCTCCGTGGTGGATAATGAAACCGGCGCCAAGACCGAGGTAACCTACACCGGTGACCAGGTAGCCCTGTCCCGCCGCTAAAGGTCCTGACCGGTGACTGTCCTCCCTGCCAGGCCTCCTGCGCTGCGACCCTGGCTCAGGCACACATAGCTAGATAAAAGCCGCCCGGTCTGCCCCCTGCACAGGGGAGGGGCCGGGCGGCTTGTATGTTTGTGGTCTTGAGGTTGGGGGTGCCTATTCTGTCTCGGTCTGGCCCAGGTGCCGGTCTAGTTCTGCCAGGAGCCGCTGGCGCAAGAGGACGGACCGTTCTGCAAAGCCCCGTTGCTGACGCACATATTCGGCTTTCCCCTGGGGGGTTTCAATGGCAACCGGCTCGTAGCCCCAGTCCCTTAGGTCGTAGGGTGCTGTTTTCATGTCGAGTTCGCGCACGTCCCAGGCCAGTTCGAAGCAGTCCATGACCAGGTGCGAGGGCACCAGGGGCAGGAGCTTATAGGCCCACTTGTAGATATCCATATTGGCGTGCAGGCAGGCCGGCTGTTCCAGGTTGCGCTGTTGCTCACGCGTGGGCTGTAGCTCGTTCATGGGTGCTGCCTGGGGCATGAAGAACCGGAAGGCATCGAAGTGGGAGCACCTAATTTTATGGCTCTCAACCACCCGGTCGGTGCCCTCTGCCCCCAGGCGCAGTTCTAGGTAGTCGTGGCGGATATTATTTTCCACCGACTTATAGGCCATAGCCCACTCGTGCAGGCCAAAACAGCCAAAGAAACCGGGCTTGGCCGCGGTTTCGCCCAGGATAATCCGCGCAAAATCAATGGCTGAGGTACGGGCCTCAGCAAACTTTTCGGTATCAACAAGGACGCTGGTGCCCGCCTGCGCCGCCGCGGCGGCTTCGGCAGGCGGTAGGCCTGCCTCTTCCAATTCTTGCTGGGTAGCGGCCCGGTAGAACTTCCAGTCTGCCCGCTCACCGGCGTCCTGCAGAATGACCCCCGCACCGGGGTGCCAGCGCATAAACTGCCCGGGCTTGAGGGTGTAGTAGGTGAAGAGGAAGTCTTCAACGGGGTGGGCTTGGCCGCGCTCGCGGCGGCGTGCGAAGGGCAGGGCGTAGCGGCCGGAGCGTTCTTCATGGGCGCGCGCGAGTGCACGCCAATCGTCCGGGGCGAGGAGGGTGAGGGGCATGGGGTCTATTCTAACGGCCCTTCATCCCGCGCTAGAAAAACATCCCTTCCTTTCCCTGCCACCTCAGATAAGTCAAGGACGAAAGAGAAAGGAGAGCACGGAGCAAAAACAATATGCAACATCAAGTCTTCAGAAAAAGGGTTATTTATAAGGGGTAGGTATGCCAGACCCACAGTGACTGTGGGTCTGGCATACCTTATAGATAATAATCTTTAAGTTTCATGCTTCACAGAAAGGACTGTTGCTAAAGTTGTAGAAACTCCGGTGACTGTTACGAGAATAAGGATGATGTACTTGTTAAAGGCAGTCGGATCAATAAAATACCATACCCCATAGAACAAAAGTGGAAGAGCAGATAATAAAGATATCCAGCGTAGTATATTTTTCATTTTATATTTTCCTTGATGGGCTACTGGTAAGATTTTATCTACCGAGGTGTGCACCAGACGGCTGTGCTGTGAGCCCGATGAATATTAATTCCTCGCTGGTTCCAGTTGCAAATTAAAGATGCGGCCGAGACGACCGCGAAAGCTGCTGCAAATCCACCTGCCACTACTGCTCCTACACCAGTTACCGAGGTAATGAATACTGCTACGGTAGAAATTGCTGCACCGCCAGCGAGTAGTGCTGAGAGTCTGTATGAGTTTATGTTATTTAACCAGAGCGTCTGACCCCACCAGTGGAAGATAACGCCACCGCCAGCTGACTGAATTTCATTTCCAGTAGCCTTCGCATGCTGGGGGAGATTGGATAGCGCTTCGCGGCGTTCTTGATTGGATTTGGTGAGAATCTGCTGCAAAATCGCCTTATCTGCGGGGGAAAGATTTGAATCGCTCCTGATTGAGAAATCTCCCATCAGCCCAGTGGTAACATGTCGGTCGTAGCGGTTAATTTGTTCGTCTGAGATGTCGGTAAGGCGAGTGTCGGCCGTTGTTGCGATTGTGCTGGTGGATTCTACCGCATTAGCGCTTGTGAATCCCCCCCCGGATAGTAGACCCGCGAGAATCAGCGTGGTTGCCAGGGTTTTCTGAGTGGTTGTAGCTTTCATAGCCTACTCCTTTAGTGCTTGACCAGCCGGTTGGCTGAATTTGGGGGTAAAGAAGATGTGATGTATGCCAATACTATACCAGTCTATTTATTCTCGACAAGTCTTTAGATAAAAATGCAGAAAATATTTTTTGCACACCCTAGAAGTGGGCAAAAGCCGGGCCCCGGGCCAGCAGCGTGGTGCTGCCAGCCCGGGGCCCGAGCGTCCTCTCGGACAAACCTAATTCACAACCTAGCGGCCGGTACCACCGTACACGGTAGCTTCACCCTCGGTATCAAGGTCAAAAGCTGAGTGCACAGCGCGCACAGCTTCATCTAGATTCTCAATATCGGTGATAACCGAAATACGGATTTCAGAGGTAGAAATCATCTCAATGTTGATACCGGCGGTGCTCAACGCATCAAAGAACTTAAAGGACACACCGGGGTTAGACTTCATACCTGCACCCACCAGCGACAGCTTGCCGATGGACTCGTTGTACTGGACCTCTTCAAAGCCCAGCTCAGCCTTCTTGGCTTCAAGCGCAGCCAGAGCAGCAGCGCCCTGATCCTGGGGCAGGGTGAAGGAGATATCGGTTACATCGGGGCGGTCGGTTGAGACGTTCTGAACAATCATGTCGAGGTTCACGTTGGTCTCATTGAGAATACCGAAGACCTTGGCCGCGGAGCCGGGCACATCGGGTACACCAATAACGGTGACCTTAGCCTGGCTACGGTCGTGGGCGACGCCCGAGACGAGGGGCTGTTCCAAGGGGATCTCCTTCAAATTAGTTTCCATACCCTCATTGTCGGGGATAACGAGAGTGCCTTCAAGCTCTGAGAACGAAGAGCGAACATGCAGCTTCAGGTTGAAACGGCGCGCGTACTCCACCGAACGCAGGTGCAGAATCTTGGCGCCGTTAGCAGCCATCTCAAGCATTTCTTCGCTCGTAACGGTATCGAGCTTGTGGGCGGACGGCACGATACGCGGGTCAGCGGTGAACACACCATCAACGTCTGAGTAAATCTCGCAGACGTCAGCATTCAGGGCTGCCGCCAGGGCAACCGCGGTGGTGTCTGAGCCGCCACGGCCCAGGGTGGTGATGTCACGGGTCTGGCGGTTCATTCCCTGGAAGCCTGCGACAACGGCGACGTAGCCTTCATCAAGGGCGGTGCGAATACGCTCGGGGTTAACCTCCACCAGGCGGGCAGAACCGTGCACGCCGTCGGTGATCATGCCGGCCTGGGAGCCGGTGAAGGACTGGGCGCGGCCGCCCATGTTGTTAATAGCCAGGGCCAGCACGGCCATGGAAATTCGCTCGCCGGCGCTCAGCAGCATATCGAGTTCACGCGAGGGGCCGGCGTTGGGGGTTACTTCAGCCGCAAGGTCGAGCAGTTCATCGGTGGTATCGCCCATTGCTGAGACCACCACGACGACCTCGTTGCCAGCCTTCTGCGTGTCCACAATACGGCGAGCTACACGCTTAATACCCTCGGCGTCAGAAACCGAGGACCCACCGAACTTTTGGACAATCAGGCTCATTGAAACTTCTCCAGTGCAAAGGTGTTGAAGGTGCCGGGCATTTTCCGGCCTAAAACTATCGTAGGGGTGGGTGTCGCACTTGAACGATTTTTGCTCAAATGACGGGAATATAACGTGTGTGACGCTAAATTACAGACCCGTGGGTTTAGGTCCAGGGGTTCACGTAGGTCTTACCCGGAATCGGCGGGATTTCGGGGGCAACCGTGCGTAGCGGGGTCTTCTTGAGCTCTTCCAGCTTGGCTTCGTAGGCATCGCGTAGCTCTTCTGACTGCACGCCCTTACCGGCTTCTTCAGCCTCAAAGGCGGCGGCCGCCGCGAGTTCAGCCTTCTCTTCGGCAGATAGCTCACCCGGAATGCCCGCCAGCTCCTGTTCCAACAGCTCTTCGTTCAGGTCCCCCTGCTGCCCCTCAGTCGGGGACGGTTCGCTGGGAGCTGCGGGGGTAGCGTCCGGACGCTGCCCCTCGCCCTCCTGCCCCTCGGAAGGGGACGGGGTGGCGGCGTCCGCGCCATCAAGGTCATCAAACATAGAACCAGACCAGCGGGCCCGCGGGCCCTTAGCCGCCTGCTCCGCGGCGGCCTGCTGCTCCTTGGCCTCGGTTTCTGCCTCAAGGGCAGCCTCAAAATCCTCGGCGGGGTTAGCTGCCTCGGCGCGGGTGCCCTCACTGATAATGCGGCGGCCTTCAAGGGCGCGGCCCAGGGTGATTTCGTCGGCGTATTCCAGGTCGCCACCCACCGGCAGACCCGACGCCAGACGCGATACACGAATACCGATGGGCACCAGCAGGCGAGAGAGGTAGGTTGCGGTAGCTTCACCCTCAAGGTTGGGGTCCATGGCGAGAATCAGCTCGGTGATGCGCTCATCCGACAGACGGGCCACCAGCTCACGGATGCGTAACTGCTCCGGTCCGATACCTGCCATCGGGTTAATGGACCCGCCCAGCACATGGTAACGGCCGGTAAAGGAGCGGGTGCGTTCAACGGCCACCACGTCCTTGGATTCCTCCACCACGCAGAGTACCGTCGGGTCGCGCTGCTCGTCGCGGCAGATAGCGCAGAGCTTGGTTTCAGAGACGTTGCCGCAGATCTCACAGAAGCTCACGGTCTTCTTCACGCGCGCGATAGCGTCGGTGAGCTTGGCCATCTCAGAGCTTTCCGCATTCAAAATGTAGAAGGCGATACGCTGGGCTGACTTGGGACCCACACCGGGCAGCCTGCCCAGCTCGTCAATCAGGTTCTGGACGGCACTTTCGTACACAAAAACTCCTTGTTAGCCCTGGTGAAGGGGCTGTTCATCAATGACTTTGCCGCCCAAAATCTTCTCAACGGCCCGCTGGCCAATCAGCACGGACGACTCCAGGGCGGCATCGTCGTCGCTGGGGGTAAAGTCCTCGGGAGCTTCCACCGGGGTGGGGGCCTGGGCCTGCTGGACAGCCCGCTGGCCGGCTGCAATCTGCGCCGCGTGGCGCTCTCGGAAGGAGAGCTTCTTACCGCCGGGCTGTTCGGGGGCGGGCTGGGGACGTGCCTGCTGGCTCTGTTGTTCCTTCTGCTGCTCATTCTGGTGCGGTGCGGACGCCGGGGCTTGCGAGCCCTGCGCCAGGGGGGCACCGGGGGCGCTAGGAGCGCCTGCTAGGGGTGCGCCAGCAGGGGGTGCTGCCTGCGGAGACTCAGCCTTAAGGTAGCCGACCCCGGCGACGTACTCGGGCTCGTCCTCGGGGACATCGTCAAAGTAGCCGCCGTCATAGTCACCGTACTCGTAGGCCACCGGGGCTTGGCTGGAGGCTGGGGCCTGAGTCGATGCCTGTTCCTGGTGTTGAGCCTGGGGTGCGGTCTTGGCCTCTTCTTGGAGGGCGGCGTTGTCGGCGTCCTTATGCCCCTGCTCGGCCAGACCCTCACTGGTGGGGACGGGCTCAAGGGAAACCGCGTGCGGGCTATCCTCGTGGGGCTCCTGGGAGGCGGCTTCGGCGTCCTCTGACTCCTGGGCGGTATCGCGCGCCAGGGCAATATTCTGCTGTTCCTGGGGGCCGCGGGAGGGGTGCTGGGCCTTGGCGATCTCAACGGGGTCTGCCTCACCCTCAATCACGCGCAGACGCGGGGCTGATGGCGCCTGTTCCTCGGGGGTCTCGGCCGCATCGCCACTGGGGATAGCTGCTACCGACCAGGAGGTGACGGGGTTGTTCCAGTCATCGGGGCTCCACGAGGGAGGCTCCGGTGAGCGGGGCTGGCCGTGCGCTGCCCAGGCCTGGTCGCCACCGCGCGGGCCCTCAGCGACATCGGCAGCGGACTGCCTGCTCGCAGCCTGGGGCGCGGGGGTCGGGCTTCCGCCTGACGGGCCGGAGCCGCCGGGGCCGCCGGGACGTCCGCCACTAGGGCGCCCACTGCCGGGGTTATCGCCGCCGTCGCTGGGCTTCTTGATTTCACCGCGCAGCTGCACCTGCAGACCCAGCACCTGGAAGAGGGCCTGCTGAAGCTGGGGTAGGTACTCCTTGACGGCCTTAAGTACGGGCAGCTCGGCCCGCAGGAAGAGGGCTCCGTTCTCAAACTTGGACGGCTCACACAGGGCAAACTGGGCCCGGGCAAAGGGGGCGGGCACCTTGGCCACTACATCGGCCCAGGAGTTCGCCACCATATCGACCGTGTTTTCACCGGGCACCGGACGCGCTGGGCTCTGAGGCGCGGACGCCTGCTGCCCGGTCTGGACAGGCTGGGCGCTCTGGGGAGATTGGGCAGACTGCTGCGGCCCACCGAGCGGCGGAACACCCCGGCCTGCTAGCGGGGCACCGCTCAAGGGAGTGCCCGCTAAAGGAGCCCCAGCCAAAGGGGCACCGGACGTACCGGGCGTACCGGCTAGAGGCGCGCCGCCCGACTGGGCAGGAGCCTGAGGTTGCTGAACGGGCTGGCCCTGCTGGCTAGGCTGGTCTTGACGTTGGGGCTGAGCTTGCTGCTGAGACTGGGTCTGCTGAGACTGAGCCTGCTGAGACTGGGTCTGCTGAGACTGAGCCTGCTGAGCAGGGGCTCGACCTTCGACGCCACCCTGCTGGGCTAGCTGCTGCCGGGCGCGCGCCAGGGGGCTGGCGGCGTCCGCACCGGTGCCAGAAGTGGAACCTGCCGGTGCAGGATGACCGCCCGCGGGCGCAGGGAACTGACCCGAGGCCAGCCTGCGCTCAAGCCGATCCAGGCGGGCCGCTAGGTTGCCAACCCCCTGCTCCCCGGCGGCCAGCAGAATACGGGCGCACAGAAGTTCCAGGTGAAGCTGGGGGTTCATAGCCCCGCTCATCTCATTGAGAGCCTCGTTGGTGACGTCCGCAGCCCGCGACAGCTCCGCCGAACCCAGCTGCTCAGCCTGAGCCCGCATACGATCAAGCTGGTCAGCGGCCAGGCCGCGCAGAATTGAACCCGCTGAATCGGGTACAGCTTTGACAATAATCAGGTCGCGGAAGCGTTCGAGCAGGTCCTCGACAAAACGGCGGGGGTCCTGGCCGGTCTGAACCACCCTGTCAACCGACGCGAAAACCTCGGCGGCAGAACCAGAAGCGAAGGCATCGACGACCTCATCCAGTAGCTCGCCGTGGGTAAAGCCCAGCAAGGCAACCGCCAGGTCATAGGAGATGCCCTGCTCATCAGAGGCACCCGCCATGAGCTGGTCAAGAATCGAGAGCGAGTCACGCACCGACCCGCCACCGGCGCGAACCACCAGCGGCAGCACACCGTCGGCAACCTTAACGCCCTCTTCGGCACAGAGCTTAGCCAGGTAGTCCCCCAGAATCTGCGGGGGCACCAGGCGGAAGGGGTAGTGGTGGGTACGCGACCGAATAGTACCCAGTACCTTGTTGGGCTCGGTGGTCGCAAAAATAAACTTAATATGCGCCGGAGGCTCTTCCACGATCTTGAGCAGGGCGTTGAAGCCCTCACGGGTGACCATGTGAGCCTCGTCGATAATGAAAATCTTGTAGCGATCGCGCACTGGCGCAAAGGTGGCGCGTTCACGCAGGTCACGGGCGTGGTCCACACCGCCGTGGCTGGCGGCGTCCATCTCAATCACATCGAGCGAACCGCCGCCGTCGCGGGAAAGCTCCTTACAGGACTCGCACACACCGCAGGGAGTAGGCGTAGGGCCCTGGGCACAGTTGAGGCAGCGCGCCAAAATACGCGCCGAGGTGGTCTTGCCACACCCGCGCGGACCCGAGAATAGGTAAGCGTGATTGACCCTGTTCTTCTCAAGGGCAGTCATGAGAGGTTCGGTGACATGCTCCTGCCCAATGACGTCGGCAAACGACTCAGGGCGATAACGGCGATACAGCGCAGTGCTCACAATAAACCTTCGGTTGAGTGCAGAAAAACTGAGCCCGGCCCAGGGAGAAAAGCAGAGAGAAAGAATCAGGCGCTCGCCGCCCCGGGTGTGCTGATTAACAGTGTAGTGGGGGTGGCTGACGTTTTAAGAACCGTGCGCGAAAGGCTTAAGGACGCTCGCGTAAAAGGCGCCGGGCAAAATAAAGACCCCCTACGCACCCGTCAGAGCCCAGATACCCTTGCTGCCTTCCGGCCCTGGGGGAGTTTTCCAAGATGACGCCACGTAAGGGGCTCCAACAACTGTACCCTAAGCCGCCGCGAAAAACAAAGGGCGGTAGAGAGAGCCTCTTAAGTAAGGACGGGGGTGCCCCCGGACGCGACGAGGGGAGGACGGGCGCGCCCGCCGCAGCTATGAATTTGCGCGGACGCCCGGGCATGGGGTATGCTCGTATCTGTTCGCTTTCGTGAAGCTGCGTAAGTAGCTAAGCAACAGCCTGGAGGATTCGCCTAGCGGCCTATGGCGCACGCCTGGAACGCGTGTTGGGTTCACGCCCTCGGGGGTTCAAATCCCCCATCCTCCGCTGAAGCCGGTTTCATCGCCCACTTGATGAAACCGGCTTTTTCTTTGCCCAGGTTCTGAAGGCTTGTTCAAAAAAGAGGTGAAGCAGGCTCACAGCGAGCGTGAGCCTGCAGAACCGCTTTTGAATAAGCCCCACTAGGCGAAAGTAAGTTTTAGGTTTAGCCCTTACGGGACAGTTTGGTCCAGTTGTACCAGCCGTAGACCGAGTTGGCGATAAAGCCCAGGTACATGGCCATGATGGCCATGTTGCCGCCGCCCTCCACGGTTGACCACAGGTAGATCTGCACGGCGTTCAGTACCAGCCAGCCGACCCACTGTTCGCGGAAGCGGTAGACCATCAGCACCTGCGAAATCAGGGCGATGACGGTGGTGAAGGCGTCAACGTAGGGCTGGTTGGAGCCCCAGCCGTTTAGTAGCACCCCGTAGCCCCACGATGCTGCGGCCAGTAGTGCCAGCACGCCTGCGATAGCGGGCAGGGTCAGGCGACGGGTCTGCACATCTAGCGGGGTGCCCTCGGCGGCACGTGCCAGGGCGGACGCACCGCCCCGCTCACGGGCGTCCGCGCCCCTAGTTCCGGTGCTGCTGGTCACGGCGCGGCTACCGGCCAGCTGGCCTGCCCCGTCAAAGGAGGCACCTCCTAACTCGGGCCGGGTCTTGGCTGCCCGCATGTTCTTGCGCCACATATAGAGGCCCCAGAACTGGGTGAGCACATAGAAGGCGGCGATGGTGATTTCGCCGATGAAGTAGGCCTGGTAGGCCAGAATCAGGTAGGGCACGTTCTGCACGATGCCGAAGAAGTAGTTCGACAGGCGCCCCTTGCCTACCAGAATCACGCAGACCATGCCCGCAAAGGCGGTGATGAAGCTCAGCCAGCCCTCAAAGGCCACGGTGCTGACTACGACCTGCAGCAGAATCAGGGCGGGGAAGAAGACCTTCTCAAAGGGGGTGTAGCCGGTGAAGAGGTCGGTGTAGGTGGCCTTAGCAAGACGGGCCAGGGGATTGGCCGGGGCCTGGCCGGTGGTGGGTGCGCTCATGATGAATCTTTCGGGTGACAGGGGTAGGGGTTAGGGGAGGAGTCGTTCGATAGCGGCCTTGGCCTGCTCGTAGCGCTCGGCGTAGTCGGCGCCGTCGAGGAGCACCAGGCGGTCAAGCAGGCCGACTGCCTCAACTTCGGCCAGCATGGTGCGGGAAATCTCGCTGAGGTAGTCATCGGAATTGTTGGTCTGCGACCGGAACCCGTCGAGGGTGTAGCCAGAGGCCCCCACCGGCGGGATGAAGAGAATGAGATCCCAGCGGGCCTTGGCAATTAGGGAGTCGGCCAGGGGTAGGAGCTTGGCGTAGTCAGTCTCGCTCAGTTCGCTGGCGGGGTCGGCGGCGCTCATGGCGGCGTAGGCCTTGGTGACCATGGCGTCGGTGTCCATGAGGGTAAGGCCCCGGTTGCCGGGGTTGTCGATGGTCTCCCGGTTGAGGTTGAACTGGCCGGTGAGCACGTTCTGATAGTCCAACAGGTCATAATCCTCATCGCGGATATTAGCCTCGACCTGGTAGACCCGGGCGTACTCGTAGGAGTAGGGGGCGTTGTAGAGCTTGCCGAGGTCTTCCACCAGGGTGGTCTTGCCGCCCGAGGCAGCCCCCATCACCAGGACGTTGCGGGTAAAGAAACGGCGGAAGGGTGGGGCGATAAGATCCCAGTGGGCCAGCGGGTTCTCCCGAATATCCGGTTCGGACGCCGGCAGCTGGCAAGGTGCCAGGCGGGCGGTAGGCTGCCCACCGGCGTCCTGATTTCCTGCCCGAAAGCGGGAGCTGTGCTCTTCATCGAGCAGGTAGAGGCGGCGCTCAGCGCCCGCCGCCACGTGGGTAGCCCAGAAGCCGTCCAGGGCGTCATCCCAGGCTTCGGGGCTGGTGAGATCGGTTTCATCGAGGGAGTCGACAATGACGAGGGGGTCGTTCTTAAAGTGCTCAGACACATAGCGGTAGCGCTTGGTGTGCTTCATGCCTGCCTGCTCACCGGCGTCCTGCTGGGAGCCTGCAACAATTACCAGGGTGCCGCCGGGGTTCTCTTTCTTGGCGCGCAGAATCTGGTCGATATGGCCGCGGTGCAGGGGAGCGAAGCTGCCCACCACGAGTCCCACGTGGGAGCCGGTGAGCTGTTTTTTGTAAAGCATGGTGTCCTTGGGCTGGGGCGGGCTGGTGGCCCGCGCATAGCCATGATTAAACACCCGAAGCACCACCAAAGCAAATAAGGTCAATATGACTCTAAGTAATAGAGTGTCACGAATATGACCGGCACCATGCGAGGGTGTCGGTGGGGTCCTTCGAGCCGCAGCCCTAGCGGGAGCAAGCTGCCGCCCGGCGTAGAATAGAAGCCATGATTTTCAAAGGAGTCGGCGACACTCGCCCCTACCCAGACCACGGGCTTACCCAGCGCACCTGGGGCTCCATCGCCCCCTCCCAAGTCCGGCTAGACCGCCTCATCACCACCCAGAAGAATCTCAACCTCGAAACCCTCCTGGCCGAAGACTCCACCTTCTATGGGGATCTCTTCCCGCATGTGGTGCGCTATCGGGGTGAGCTCTACCTTGAAGACGGCGTCCACCGCGCCCTGCGTACCGCCCTACAGCGCCGCGCCGTCATGTACGCCCGCGTGCTCGACCTAGATGCCCTGGCCCCCTCACTTCTGAGGTCGGGGCATTAGGACGCTGCGACCAGGTGCAGCTCCGGGGTGCCGTCCAGGCGTACGGGACGTCCGCTCTCATCAAAACGAGCCCCCAGGCCCATCTGAATAAAGCGAATAGTGCTCTCAATGTGGCGCTCGCGGGCTTCGATGCTGCTGGCCTCGTCGGTGCGGTCGGCGCTCGATGAGAGGGAGCCATGCACCAGCTGAGCTAGCTCACGAATATCATTCTCGGGCAGGTAGCCGCGCTCGATGGCAGCAGACAGAATGCCCGCCAGGACCATCTGGAGCTCGCGCACATGGTCACCCAGCTTGGCAAAAGCCTCGGGGGAGAGGACCGATCGCATGGCGGGGCCGGGGGGCATGTGGCGGCGGGAAAGGTCCTCAATCTGTAGGCGCACGTAGACAGCCAGCTGGTCGATGGGGTTTTCCACTCCGGCCAGGGCCTCACGCAGTTCGGTGAGGAAGCGCTCGGTCTCATCGAGGGCGTAGGCAATGAGAAGTTCACCCATGTCGGCAAAGTAGTTGTACACCGCGGTGCGGCCGATTCCGGCGGTTTTGGCCACGTGGGTCATGGTGAGGCCGGGTAGGCCGCGCTCGTAGAGCAGACGGCCGAAGGAATCGAGAATAGCGCGCTTGGTGTTCTCGCGCTGGGCGGCGTTGGTGGCGGCGGTAATTCGAGGCATAATGACACCTTACCGCTATCTGTCACTAAAACCTATTTTTCACGACAGAACCCAGCAAACTGTCAGCAAAACCTGCCGCTTGTCCACCGGTGCGGACGCCACTGCGCCCCACCCCACACCCGGCACGTCGTGCGGGGCCGCCTAAAAATCGGTAAGCTAGTGGGCGCCCAGGTGGCAGGTGGGCACTCTTCAAACCGATACTCAACCCAGGGGATAACTGTGTCTACACCTCCCACCAGTTCACCGGCGTCCGCCCATCACACCACCGCCGATACCGGCTTCGCCCGCCCCACCCGCACCTACTACGACCTGCTTCTGGCAGCCACCTGCGTGGTCTTCATCCTCTCCAACATCGGAGCAACCAAGGGCGTCACCTTCGGGTCAATCATCACTGACGGCGGTTTCTTCCTCTTCCCCCTGGCCTACGTGCTAGGCGATGTGATCAGCGAAATTTACGGCTTTAAACTAGCCCGCCGCGCCATTATCACCAGCTTCGTTGCCGCAGCCGCTGCCGCCGCTAGCTTCTGGGTACTCATCGCCCTGCCCGCCGCCGACTTCTACGAGGGGCAGGCCGCCCTTGAAACCGTACTGGGCCCCGTGCCCCAGATTCTCGCGGGCTCCCTGCTGGGCTTCCTGGCGGGCCAGCTGCTGAACTCCTGGGTGCTGGTGAAGCTCAAGGCAGCGACCGGCGGCCGCCACCTCTGGGGCCGACTCATGGGCTCAACCCTGGTCGGCGAACTGGCTGACACCATCATCTTCTGCTCCATCGCCGCCCCCATTATTGGAATTACAAGTTTCGGCGACTTCCTCAACTACGTCATCGTGGGCTACGTGTACAAGTGCGCCGTAGAGCTACTCCTGCTGCCCATCACCTACCCTGTCATCGGCTGGTTCAAGCGCAAGGAACCCACCTACAGCCCCGCCCGGTAGGGTAAGTGCCCACCAGACTCGCGCGGCGTCCACTCGCGGCCTAAGCGCTGCGAGAGTCTCGTGGGCACTTAGGTGGAGGCGGACGCTCGCCGCCACGGACGTCCGCCCGCCGCGCACTGCCCGCCAAGTGCCCTGCACCTGCCGCCAAGAGGGTGATGTGTCTCTCACTGCATAATGGTGAGCGCTGAAGACCGGTTTTCCCTCAGAAAACCTGTGTAAACTTTCGGTTCATTGCATACACCACACTCTCTTGAAAGGGAGGGCACCCGTGGCATCAACCACCACCGGCCAGCAGGAGGGCGGCAACCTCAGCCGCGCCCTCTCCCACGGCCAGCTCACCATGATTGCCCTCGGCCTCGCCGTGGGTACCGGCCTCTTTTTGGGCTCCGGCGCAGCTATCTCTATCGCGGGCCCGGCCGTTATCGTCTCCTACGCCATCGGCTCACTGATTGCCGCTATCATCGGTGCCTGCGCCGGTGAAATGGCTGTGCGCTACCCGGTACGCGGCGGCTTCGGCACCATCGCCGGTAAATTCCTCAGTCCCTACGCGGGCTACCTGACCCGCTGGGCCTACTGGATGACCACCGTAACCTTAGCCGGTGCTGAAGTTGTAGCAGTGGGTGCCTACATGGCCTACTGGTACCCCAACGTTCCCCTCTGGATCTGGGTACTTATCGCAGGCGGCGCGATTTTCGTGCTCAACCTGACCAGCGTTAAATCTTTCGGTGTGGTGGAATTCTTCCTCTCCTCCATTAAGGTGAGCGCGGTCGTCCTCTTCATCATCTTCGGCCTGGCCCTGGTCTTCTTCGGCCTGCCCGGCCAGGATGCCACCGGCGTCTCCAACCTCACCGCCCACGGCGGCTTCATGCCCAACGGCCTTTCCTCCATCTGGATCGCCCTGGCCGTGGTCATGTTCTCCTTCGGCGGTATCGAGCTGATCTCCATTTCAGCTGCAGAAGCCAAGGACCCGGTCCGCTCCGTGCGCTCCTCGGCTAAGGCTATGATGTGGCGCCTGGCAACCTTCTACGTGCTCTCCCTCTTCATCGTGGTCGCCATCATCCCCTGGACCAGCGCAGCCACCCTGGGCAAGGACATCGAAGGTTCCCCCTTCGTCATGGTCTTCACCGAACTGGGTATTCCCTACATCGGCGGTATCACCAACTTCATCTTGATGACCGCAGCCCTCTCCGGCGCTAACGCCGCCCTCTACGCCGCCACCCGCCTGCTGCACGCCCTGGGCCACGAGGGTATGGCACCCAAGGTGCTCTCCCGCACCAGTTCCTCGGGCATCCCCGCCCTGGCCCTGACCGTCTCGTCCTTGGGCGCCGTGGTCGCCATGATTATGGCCATCTCGGGCGTCGGCGGAATCTTCGGTTACATGATGGCCCTGGTGACCGTCTGCGTGCTGGTGGTCTGGTCCATGATTCTGCTGTCTTACATGGCCTACAAGAAGGTCGAAGGCGACGCCTCCCCCTTCCGCGTCTTCGGCGGCTCCGCCACCGCAGCGGTTGGCCTGACCGGCGTGATCGCCACCTTCATCGCCATGTTCTTCGCCGGCGGTTCGATGATTCCCTCCGTCTTGGTGGGTCTAGGCTTCTTCGGCCTGATCACCGTCATCTACTTCGCCGGTGTCAACAAGAACATCAGCACCTCAGACGACGCCTTTGAAGAGGTCCGCACCCTCACCACCCAGGTGCCCGTCGTCGACGGCACCAAACAGCGCTAAAATCAGTAGCAGGTCTACACAAGGACGCCGGTAGCCTGCTCCCCGCCACCAGGCAGGGGAGCTGCGCACCGGCGTCCGCGCATTAACACCGCTACCGCACACGACGTTTTCTCACAGTAAGGCTTACCGTGGCACACACACCTTCGCAGGGGCAGGCCCAGGCGACCACCCTCAAACGCTCACTCACGCACGGGCAGATGACCATGATTGTGCTGGGCTCGGCCCTGGGTACCGGCCTCTTTTTGGGCTCCTCGGGCGCTATTGCCCTGGCGGGCCCGGCTGTCATTCTTTCCTACGCTATCGGTTCGCTGGTAGCTGCCATCATCGCCGCCTCCACCGGCGAAATGGCCGTTCGCTACCCGGTGCGCGGTGGCTTCGGCTCCATCGCTGGCCGCTACCTGGGCCCCTACGCCGGCTACCTGACCCGCTGGGCCTACTGGACCGTCACTGCCATTATCACCGGTATTGAGCTGGTCGCGGTTGCCACCTACCTGCAGTACTGGTGGCCCTCCCTGCCCCTGTGGGTGGGCATCGTGCTCTTTGGTGCGGTGATCGTGCTGCTGAACATTCGCTCGGTCAAGTACTTTGGCACCATGGAGTTCTTCCTGTCCTCCATCAAGGTCATCGCCCTGCTGCTTTTCGTGGTGGTGGGCCTGGCTCTGGTCTTTGTGGGCTTCCCCGGCCACGAGGCCACCGGCACCGGCAACCTGACCAACGACGGCGGCTTCATGCCCACCGGCTTCCACGGCATCTGGCTCTCACTGGCCGTGGTCATGTTCTCCTTCGGCGGCATCGAAATGCTTTCCATTTCAGCGGCTGAAGCCAAGGACCCGGTGCGCTCGGTACGGGCCTCGACCAAGGCGAATATGTGGCGCTTGGCTACTATCTATGTAGTTGCCCTCTTCATCGTGGTATCGATTATTCCCTGGCAGTCAGCCGCCCAGCTCGACGGCTCCGTTGAGGCCTCACCCTTTGTGCTGGTCTTCTCGGAAGTCGGTGTTCCGGCCATCGCCTCTATCACCAACTTCATTATTCTGGTTGCCGCCTTGTCTGCCGCCAACGCCAACCTCTACGCGGGCACCCGCTTGCTGCACTCCCTGGCGAGCGAGAAGATGGCACCTGCGCCCCTGGCCCGCGTCAGCAGTGGCGGTATTCCCGTTCTGGCCATGTGGGCTTCAACCTCGGGCGTGGTGCTGGCGATTCTGCTGGCCCTCTTCCTGCCCGGCCAGGCCTTTGGTCTGATGATGACCCTGACCATGGTCTGCGCCCTCACTGTATGGGTTCTGATTCTGCTGGCCTACATCGCCTTTAAGGGAGTTGAGGGTAACTCTTCGGACTTCCGCATGTGGGGCGGTCGAATCACCGCTGGCCTGGGTATCTTCCTGCTGCTGGCCATCTGGGCGGCTCTCTTCGCTCGCACCGGCAACGCTGCTCCGGCCACCATGGGCATCGCCTACTTCCTGGTTCTGACCATGATTTACTTCGGCGTGGTTAAGCGCGTGCACACCGGGCATGAGGACGCCTTCGCCGAGGCGGACGCCGCCGTGGCAGCCCACAGCAGCGATAGGGGTTAGGTATGGGTGCAGTCTATGAGGTCGAAGTTCCCCTGCGCTGGGGCGACATGGACGCCTACGGCCACGTCAACAACGTGACCATGATGCAGGTGCTCGAAGAAGCCCGCGTGGCCCTCTTCGGGCCGCCGCCCTCGTCCGGTGAACCTGCCCCGCTGGTAGGGGAGGGCTCTGCGGGGGAGTCGGGGCGGGCGTCCGCTCAACTGCCCCTCTTCGAGACCCTGCCTGCCGGCACCCAGGCCCTGGTCGCTGAAAACCACGTCAAGTACCGCAGCCCCCTGGCCTACCGCGGGGTACCGGTGCGGGTGCAGATGCAGGTCAGCAAGGTTACGGCAGCCTCACTGGTGGTTGCCTACGAGCTGTATGACCCGGTGACCGGCGTCCACTGCGTTTCAGCCAGTACCACCCTGGCCTTTTTCAACGTTGAGACCGGCTCCCTGGTGCGCCTGAGTTCAGAACAGCGGGAGCAGCTGGCGGCCTAAGATCGTAGATGTCCTTTAAAAAGTGCACGTGCCCTCCACTTTTGGCAGGGCACGTGCACTTTTTGTATGGCGCTTGAGTCTTTAGGCTGCGAGGACGCGGTTTAGCTTGTTGAAAGAGGACTTCCAGCCAGCTACCGACATCTCGTGCATAGCAGGGTCGAGCGGCCCCTGGGTGATGGTGATGCGGGTGGTGGAATTATCAATCTTCTCGAAAGCGGTGCGGTTGAGGAAATAAGAACCAGCCTCCATGCCGTGGGCCTCAGCCAGTTCCTCACCAATAGCCTCGTAGCCCTCAACCAGCTCACCGGGCACTAGCTTGTGGAAGGTGCCGTTAACGGGGGAGGTGAACTCCGGGTTCTCCTCGCTGACCATGACGAACTTCTGGGCGCCGCCCTCACACACGTCAATCTCAACGGTATCGAGGGGCACGGTGAAGCCCTCGGGGCCGAACCACTGGGGCATCAGTTCTGCTGAGGTGAAAGCCTCGTAGAGGGCCTCGGGGGTGGCCTCAAAGTCGTGGGTAAAGGTCAGGACCTTTTCAGGGGCAATGGTGCCAAAATCAAAGTTCATGGATTCTCCTTGGAGGGTAGATACCGCTTAAAAAGTGCACATGCCCTGTGAAAAATAACAGGCATGTGCACTTTTGCGGGGGTGTAGAGAACGAAGCTGCTTAGCGTGCGAGCAGTTTGGCCAGCTTGCCGAAGGAGCCCTGCCAGGAAGCCAGGGTCTGCTCATGAACACCGGCGGGCAGGGGGCCCTGGGTGAGCTTAAGGATAGTGCCCTCGCCGACGCCGTCCTCGGTCACCGCGGTGCCCGCCTCGAACTCAAGACGCAGGCCAATCAGGGTGTCTGAGGGCTGGCCGGACGGGGTGGGCAGGGCCTCCCGGTACTCGATGGTGTGGGGCTCGGCTAGAGTCACAAAGCGCATGTACATGGGGGCCTGGAACTTAGCCTGGTCCTTGTGGCGCATGACGAACTGCTTGCGCCCGCCAACGACCGGCTCCAGGATCAGGGTGTTGGGAATAATTTTCCAATCGGCAGGGCCAAACCACTTGATGAAAAGGGTTGGGTTGGTAAAGGCCTCAAAAACCTGCTGCGGGGTGGCCGCGAACTCGTGGCGGTAGGTGATGGTTTCCTCGGGCTTGAGGTCGTCAATCTTAAAGTCGTTCATGCTCTACTTCTCGTCGCTGGTGGGCTTGGCAGTGTCGGTCTGGTTGCTCTCGGGCTGGTTGCTCTCAGGCTGCGCGGACGCGTCCGCCCCGGCGTCCTGCCCCTGGGCTGCCTTCTCGGCTGCCCGGCGGGCCTCGGCCTCAGCCTTTGCCTTCATATTGGCCTCCCAGCGGGCCTGGGCAGCAGCTGCCCGCTCGGCGTCCTTGGCGGCCTTACGGGCGGCAGCTTCCTCCTGGGCCCTTTGCTGGGCAACCTTCTTGGCGTAGTACTTACCCAAGAACTCGTCGCGGTAGTCGAAATATTCCCCGGAGTCGATCGCCGCGCGGGCGTCGTCCACCATCTTCACAATAAAACGCTCATTGTGAATCGAGGCCAGGGTCGCTGAGAGGCGCTCGTCGGCCTTGAAGAGGTGGTGCAGGTAGGCGCGGGTGTAGTGAGTGCAGGTGTAGCAGTCGCAGCCCTCGAAGATGGGGGAGAAGTCGGTACGGTAGCGAGCGTTGGTCAGATTGAAGCGGCCATCGGGGGTGTAAACCGCCGCGTTGCGGGCCACGCGGGTGGGGGAGACGCAGTCGAAGGTATCAACACCGTTTTCGATGCCGGTGAAGATGTCGTCGGGCTCCGAAATGCCCAGCAGGTGGCGGGGCTTGTTCTCGGGTAGCTCCTCGTTGCACCAGCGCACAATGGTGCCCAGGTTTTCCTTTTCGAGAGCCCCGCCCAGGCCGAAACCGTCAAAGGGCATAGCGCCCAGATCACGGCAGGCCTTGCGGCGCAAATCCTCGTACTGGGCCCCCTGGATCACGCCAAAAAGGGCCTGGTAGGGTTTGCCCACCCGCTCAGCGGTCAGGCGCTGGTGCTCAGCAATACAGCGCAGGGCCCACAGACGGGTGCGCTCTAGCGCCTCTTCCTGGTAGGCGCGGGAGTTGTAAAGGGTGGTCAGCTCATCGAAGGCAAACATGATGTCAGCACCAATCTGGTGCTGCACCTGCATGGATACCTCGGGGGTGAAACGGTGAATATCGCCGTTGATGTGGGACTTAAAGTTGACCCCGTCATCGTCCACGTGGGCCATACGTTCCTTGCCCGCCGCCACGTCGTCGTCACCGATGGGGCGGCCGTCCGCGCCGGTAGCCCCGGCCACGGTGCCCATATCAATCACCTTTTTGAACCCTGAGCCCAGGCTCATGACCTGGAAGCCTCCGGAGTCAGTGAAGGTGGGGCCGTCCCAGTTCATGAACTTACCCAGACCGCCTGCGGCGTCGAGGACGTCCGGCCCCGGCTGCAGGTAGAGGTGGTAGGCGTTGGCCAGCAGGGCCTGGGCACCCAGGTCTTTCATAGCCTCGGGTAGTACGGCCTTGACGGTTGCCTTGGTACCCACCGGGGTGAAGGCGGGGGTGGCAATGTCGCCGTGGGGGGTGTGAATGACGCCGGTGCGGCCCTGGAAGGCGCCGCCGTTGGCGTCCACCTGCTTGCCGGTGGGCTGGGCGGTATCGGTCAGGCGGTTGCCCAGTTCAAAAGAAAAAGTGGGATCAGAAAATTCGGTATTGAGCACGGGAACAAGTCTACCGGGTGAGTGCGGAAGGACGCTGTGGACCCGCTCCTTGAGGGTAAGCGAAAGCTTCATAGGTATGCAGGAAGCACATACCTATGAAGCTTTCGGCGACATTTGGTGCGAGTGTGGGGTGCGAGCTTAGTCGTCAGAGACGGTGACGGTCACGGGGATGTTGCCGCGGGTGGCGTTGGAGTAGGGGCAGACCTGGTGGGCTGCGTCGGCCAGTGCCTGGGCCTCGTCCTGGGGAAGCTCAGGGATGACGACCTCAAGCTCAACAGCCAGACCAAAGCCCTCGCCCTGCTTGCCGATAGAGACCTTAGCACCTACCGAGGAGCCCTCGATGTTCTTCTTCTGCATGCGGGCAACCATCTGCAAGGCAGAGTGGAAGCAGGCTGCGTAGCCGGAGGCAAAGAGCTGCTCGGGGTTCAGGCCCTTGCCGGAGCCGCCCATCTCAACGGGAATGGCGAGATCGGCGTCAAAAGCGCCGTCAACGGTGCGGACGTGGCCGTTGCGGCCTTCGCCGGTTGCTAGAGCTTCGGTGGTGTAGAGGGGTTCCATGGGGTTTCCTTTCATGAGGTTTTAATTAGATTGTACACAATCTAATTGTGTGCAAGTAAATTGTTGGCTGATAATTTGCCCACAACCTATACTGGGTGGAATGAACCAAGACAGTAGCCTTGCCCTCGACAACCAGCTCTGCTTCTCCCTCTACCGCTCCAGCCGGGCCGTCACCCGCGCCTACCAGCAGCACCTGGGGGAGCTGGGCCTCACCTACCCCCAGTACCTGGTTATGCTGGTCATGTGGGAGAACCCCAACGGGCTGGGCATGAAAGAACTTGCCGCCCGCCTCGACCTCGACAGCGGCACCCTGACCCCTCTCATCAAGCGCCTGATTGACCACGGCCTGCTGACCAAGACCCGCGACGCCCGCGACGAGCGTCGCACCCTCGTCAGCCTCACCTCTGCCGGGCAGGAGCTGAGAGGACGCGCGGCGTCCGTCCCCGGGGCCATCTACGCTGCCTGCGCGGTTGAGGGCCTCGACGTCCTGGCCCTCAAGGCCGAACTCGACGCCCTAGCTGAGCACCTGGCCGAAACACCTCCACGGGCAGACGGAACCAAGTAGATTAGGGGTATGGTTCTTGCGCGTTTCAAAGCCCGACCCTTGCTCACCTGCGTCGCTCTGGTCCTCTGCATAGCGGTTGCATCGCTGCTGAGCAATATCACCACAGAAGCCCAGCTCTCGGGTCAAGCTGAGGCCATCACCTATGTGCGTAAAGTGGTGAGCAAGTTCCTCAACTCGGGCACCCTATGGGCAGCCCTGGGGTTCTATGCGGGCTGGCTGTGGTCCGATAGTAAGACGCCCCCCGCCCCGCTCTGGGTGCCTGTGGCAGCCGCGGTAGCAGCGTCCTTAGGTGCCCTAGCCGGGCACTACGCCCTGGGGAACCTGCTGGGCATCATGGAAGCCAGCATCTGGATTGAGAACTACCACTGGTTTATTGCAGCCGTCATCGTATCGGGGCCCCTGGGCTGGTTGGGCGCTAGGTCCGCGCAGGACGACCGTGCAGGGAAGCTCCTGCGCTATCTGGTTCCCGCGGGGGCTGTAGCAGAGCCCCTCGTCACCGGCATGTTCTGGTATCCATCAGGGTTCAGTTTCCCGGTGTCTGAGATTGCCTCAAGCTATACCGTGGGCCTATTGCTGATGCTTCTAGGCGCGCTGGGACTTTGGGCCGTCTACTGCGCGAATAAGGCGGCCGCCCCCACCCTAGAAAACCCGCGCCGCCGCTTCTAACACCATCCAGGCCTGGAGCTGGGTCGAAAGATCAACCGGCTGGGCAGGCTTGAGCACCTCAGAAATATGCCGGGTGACATCGGGCGAAAAGAGCGCGACAGCCTCACCGCGGATCTCGGTCGGGTCGATGCCGAGCTCGTTCATGGGCAGGTCAGGGTCGAACTCGCGGCGTCCGTCCCATAAGAGCTCGGCGGTTGCAAGGACGAAATCCCGCGCCTGCTCCCGTACGCCCTGCGGCAGGGCAGTGTGTGCGGCAACCTCGGCAAGGTAGCGTACCAAAATACCGGTGAAGAGTCCGCCGTCCCCGCCGCCCTGGGTCGCTAGAACCCGCAGAGTTTCTGCGTCTGACACCTCAAAATCGCGACCAAACTCCCGGTCAATACCGGCCAGAACCTCGGCGATGTGCTCAGCCGGGTCAACCGTCAGCATCTCAGACTTGCCGGCATCAAGTACCGCCAGATAGGCCGCGAGAACCGGCCCCTGGTTATAGGTGTAGAGACCGCGCTCCACCGAGGAAATCTCGGCACGATTCCCGCTCCCGGCCACCTTGACCCCGTCCAGATAAAGGCCGCGTTCTGCATCAAAAAGGTTGGTGTGCAGCCAGTTCAGCAGGGCTGCTGCCTCGTCATACCGGTGGGCCCGCGCGAGAGCCAGGGCAATGGGAGCGGTCGCCGGGGTGTTCTTAAAGTCGTGATCCTTGGACCAGAAGGCACCCCCGCCCACCTCAGCGGTGCAGGCAGCTGCCAGCTCCCGGTACAGCCGGGTGGCGGCGTCCTGGGCCGCAGAATCCCCGTTGCCCTCCACGGCGAGCGCCAGCCGGTTGAGGCGCTCGCAGGCCAGGGTCAGCCAGGCCATGTCGTCGTAGAAGGAGTTGGGGTAGGAGCCGAAGTTGCGTACTTGAATGCCACGTAGCACCGCGCGGGCCTGCTGGAGGAACGCCCGGGCCTGCTCCTGCCCGTCGGGTGCGGTGAGCTGGCGGAAGCCGGCATCGACGAGGTTATCGAGTAGGTGGGCCTGCCACCAGTAGTGCCATTCGCCGCGCCGCTGGCTGCGGCGGCGGGTGTCGGGGTGCAGGGTGCGTCCTAGTAGAGTGCCGGGGAGGCCTGCGACCCGGTGCCCGAAGAGTCGTGTCACAGAGTGGGCGGCGGTACCTGCCCGCTGCCCTAGCGCCTGGCGGTGCTCGGCGGTGAGCGCTGCGAGCTGGTCGGGTGAGTGCTGCAGGTGCTTGGGGCGCATGGTGTCTCTTTCTGTGGCGCGTCGGTGGGCGGTGGCCTGGGCCGGTTTTTAGTCTACCGGCTGGTGGGGCTAGTGGGTCTGCGCTGAATGCGCCTCTTATTCCCGAGCGGGGCAGTCTAACCCCCCACGCTCGGGAGTAAGTGGCACCTCTTGGCACTGGGGGGGTATCGGCTAGAGTTTGTGTTTATGCACACCTCTTCTTCCACCGGGCGGGTTTCTGCTGTCTGGGTTTATTTGTCTTCTGCTGCCCTGTCGATGCTGGGCAATTCTATTGCCGGTATTGTCTGGCCCTGGCTGGTGCTAGAGCGCACCGGTAACCCGGCTGCTGCCGGTATCGTGGCGGCTGCGATTGCAGTGCCGTCGCTGGTTTTTGCCTATTTTGGGGGCAACCTGGTCGATAGTCTGGGTCTGAAACCGGTGTCGGTGATTTCGGATATTATTTCGGGTCTGTCGGTGGTGGCCGTGATTGCGGTTGATATGGTTTTTGGGCTGACGCTGAGCTGGTTCATTGTTATCGGTATTTTGGGTGCGGTGGGTGATATTCCCGGTATGAGCGCCCGGGCTGCCCTGGTCGGCGATGTTGCTGAAACCTCTGGTAAGAAGGTCGCCCAGATTTCTGGCTGGAATCAGGCCCTGAGCGGGGTGAGTTTCTTGGTCGGACCCGCTGCGGCTGGTGTGCTGATGACGGCCCTGCCCATCGAGCAGGTTCTCTGGATCACGGCTGCTTGCTCCCTGGTGGCCGCCGCGCTGACCGCCTCCCTACGCCTGCAGAAGGCAGGGGCGGACGTCCTTGCTGAGGGTCAGGACGCCCCCGCCCAACCGGGTGCGGACGGGCAGGTGCCAGCGTCCTCCCCTGAAGCCCCTACCGAAGACCCCCTCAAGGGGCTTGCGGGCTGGAAGAAAGCCCTGGGCTACCCGGTGATTCGTCTGCTGGCTCTGGATTCTTTGCTATCGATGGTCCTGGTAATGCCCTATCTGATGGTGCTTCTGCCTGCCCACTTCCAGGGGATTAACCAGCCGGGGCTGTACGGGGCGTCCATGTCTGCCTTTGCCGTGGGCATGATGGTGACCAGCATGGTGGCGGGGAAGATTATTCCCTTCCCGCGCCGGGCCTGGGTGGTGGGTATGGTCTTCTATACCCTGGCCTTCTTTGGCATGGCCCTGCTCGAAACTTCCTGGTTAGCCATCGTGGGCTTGGGGATTTCCGGCTTGGGCGGGGGTATTATGAACCCCCTGCAGACCCTGCTGGTGACCGAGGGTGTACCCGAGCAGATTCGCGGCCGGTCCTTCTCTATCTTTATGGCTATTAGCCAGGTGGCCGGGCCGATTGGCCTGGTGGCGACCTCGGCGGTTTTGGCCTTTGTGACGATTTACCAGGTGGCCTGGGTACTCGCTGGCCTTTGGCTACTGGCGGCTATCTACCTGGTGGTGCGCGGTCTGCAGCTGCTACCGGCCAGGAGTGCTGAGTCAGTAGAAAAGGGTGCCCCTGTACCTGTAGCCGAGTAGCTTCAAAGTCCCGAGCCGAATGTGCCTCTTATTCCCGAGCGGGTGGGCTTACTCCCGACATTCGGGAAAAGGTGTCACATTCGGCGGCTAGCGAGCGGCACCCTCAAGGAGACCTAGCCTCCGCCCACTCTGTACCGTCACGGTCTGCCCGGTGAAGGGGTGGGGGAAGGTCAGCGACCTAGCCAGTAGCTGCAGGGGTAGGGCGGGTTCGTCCTCGGCTATGGGCAGGACGGCCGGGTAGACCACGTCCCCCACAATCGGCGCCCCGGCCGCGGCCAGGTGCACCCGTAGCTGGTGGGTCTTGCCTGTGTGGGGTTCCAAGAGATAGTGGGCCAGGGGTGTGCCCGCCTGCGGCAGGGGCAGGGCCGGGTTGGCCTCAGAGGCTGGGGGCAGGACGCCGTCCGCCACCTCAAACACCCTCAGGCAGGTAATACGCGACTGGGCATTCAGCCCCTCAAAGGACGCTCCGGAGCGGCGGCGCTCGCGCCGCTCAGCCTTGGTCTCCACCGGCAGGGGCCAGGTATCACCGGGCAGAAGCTCAACTCCTGTGTGGGCTACCTGTAGGGCCCCGTGCTGGTTATCAATGCGCGAGCGCACCGTCAGGCTCTCACCCACCTCCAGCCCGGCGATAGGGGCCGCGACGGCCTCGTAGGTCTTGGTGGGTTCGCGCCGCTGGAACATGGTTTGAAAGGGGGCACGGGCCTCGGGGGTCTTGGCAAAAAGAACCACCCCGGCGGTTGCCCTGTCCAGGCGGTGAATGGGAATCAGATCGGGGTTGTTCTCCCGAACCCGCAGCTGGGTCAGAGCAGTATGCGCGACAAAGGAGCCGTTCGGGGTCGTGGGCAGAAAATGGGGCTTATCAATGGCCAAAACCCACTCGTCCTCGTAGAGCACCGGCATGTCAAAGGGCACGGGCTTTTCAACCCCCAGTTCCCGGTAGTACCAGATTTTTTGCCCCGTCAAAGGCGCATCGGGGGCAACCGCCTGCCCATCAGCGTCCTTCACCTCATCGCGCTCAAAGCGGGAGGTAAAGAGGGAACGCTCATGGGGGTAGAAGCGGGCCACCAGGTAGTCCAGCACCGTGCTTGCACCCAGGGTGTCGTCCTCGGGGTTGCCCGCGTCGGGCAGCACAAAAGAGACGGCGTCAATCCCGTTGCGCTGGGGCAGGGGCTTGGGGGCAAGGTGGCGGTTGATTCGGCGCATGGGCTCTATTATCTCAGGTAGACCCCAAGGCCTGCTTGATAGAGTTGAATCGCCTCTCTCGTGGACTCCACGCGGTACATCCATCCTTAAGAAAAATCTCCGCGAGTGTGAGACCAGAGAGGAGGTAATGGCTGTGGCTAAAAGCAAGGCTAAGAAAAACAGCCCCGACAAGATTGCAGTCAGAATCATCGCTACTGCAATACTCATCGGAGCTGTAGCAAAGCTTTTGGAAGCTATCGAACCGTTCATTCGAGAGGTCCTACAGCAAGGGGTGACTCTGGTAGTAAGCGGCTACCGGGGTTGCCCCGCCTTGTTTGCTGTCATCCTTAAGATAAAACCAGTTTATCTGCTTTGTATTGTGCGTCAAGGGTGGCTAAAGGGAACCCACCATCAGCTCCCGCACCACCCGGTAGCTGGCCTCAAAAGCGGGCAGGGGCAGGAACTCGCAGTTGGAGTGGAAATTGTGCGCCCCCGTGAAGAAATTGGGGGTGTAGATTCCCCGGGTGGAGAGATACGAGCCGTCGGTGCCCCCGCGCATGGCCAGGTTGATGGGCTCGATACCCAGCCGGGCAAAGGCGGCGCGCAGATGCTCGGCCGCCACGGCGTTGGCGCTGGTTTTGGCGTCCTCAAGGTTGCTGTAGATATCTGAGATATCCAGCTGCACGGACGCCCGCGGGTTGACCTCCGCCGTCCGCTCGGCAAGATCGCGCAGGAAGGCTTTCTTGCTGTCGTAGCCTGCCCGGTCATGATCGCGGATACTGATATCGACGGTAGCGGTCGCCTGGTTGCCGTCGATACCGTTGACCCAGAGGTAGCCCTCTCGCCCCTCGGTGTGCTCGGGGGTCTGGGCGCGGTCGAGCTGGGCTATAAAGTCGTGGGCGACCAGAATAGGGTTGACCAGGTTTCCCTTGGAATTCATGGGGTGGGCGGTCACACCCTCAATGTGCAGGCGGGCATGCCCGGCATTGAAAGTAGCCTCGACCAGCTCACCCAGTTCGCAGCAGTCCAGGGTGTAGGCATAATCCACGGGGAAGCGCGCCAGGTCCATGGTGCGCACGCCCAGCAGGCCGATTTCTTCATCCGGCACAAAGGAGAGGTAGATATCGGGGTGGGCGGACGCACCCGCCCCGCTTCCCTGCCCCTGGGCACCTGCCTGCCCGGCGGCGTCCGCGTCCGCAGCTAAGAGCCGCACGGCTGCTTCCATGACCGAGGCGACCCCGGCCTTGTCGTCCGCTCCCAGCACACTGGTGCCGTCGGTGATGATGATGCGCTGGCCCGTATAGCGGATGATCTCGGGGTGCTCGGCCTCGCGCAGCCAGATGTCGAGGTCGGTGTTGAGGCAGATGTCCCCGCCGGGGTAGTCGATGACGCGGGCGTGCACGTCGGGGGAGAGGTTGACATCGACCGTATCGAGGTGGGTGCAGAAGCCGATGGCGGGGGCTTCGGTGCCCGCGGGCAGGGTGGAGGGAATGTGGGCGGTCAGCACGCAGGTGTCGCTCAGGTGCACGTTGTGGGCACCGGCTGCCGTGAGTTCGTCCTTGAGCAGGCGGGCCAGCTCCCACTGCCCCTGGCTGGTGGGCACGACCGATGCTGAGGCATCCGACTGGCTAGAAATCGCCGAGTAGCGCAGAAAACGGGCGGCCAGGGCCTCCTGTAGATCTGCATCTGGGGTATAGGTGGGAGTAAATGTGGTGGTGGTCATGGTGAGTAGTTTACTCCCGCGGCGCGAGGAAACTTAGCCCGGCAGCTCCTGGCAGCCGGGGCAGCGGAAGCTAATGCGGTCGGTGTCTTCCTCGCGGGCGTACAGGTGACCCGCTGCGTAGCGGTTGGCGCCGGTACCGGTTTCTGAGAGGTCTTCCTTGATGATGGTTTCCCCGCAGCGGTAGCAGGGGCGACCCGCCCGCCCGTAGCACCAGAGCGGCTCGGCGCTGGTGCGGGTGACCCGGTGCGGACGCCCGCGGTTAGCATCCAGCAGCAGGCGGGCAATGGAGACCACGGCAGCGATATCGGGCACCGCCCCCACCGGGGTGCGCGGGTCAAGGCCCGCGAGAAAACAGGTCTCAGCCCGGTAGATGGTGCCGATACCGGCCAGGTTCTTTTGATCGAGCAGGGCTACCCCTAAGGGGCGCTCCGGCCGGGCAGCTAGGTTAGCTACCGCCTGCTCAACCGACCAGTCGGGACCAAGCAGATCGGGGCCCAGGTAGGATAGGCGGTCAGCCTCCTGGCTGGTGGGGAAAACCTCAAGTAGCCCCAGGGTAAAGCCCACAGCTTCGACCGGGTGGCTACCGGGCACTACCTGCCCGTCGCTATCAATCCTTGCATTAGCCTGAATCAGAGCCCGCACCTGATCAGCCGGGCGCCGCCACTTCTCACGTGCGCCGTCCGCATCTAGCCCATAGAGGTGCCAGATGCCGTCCATCTTCAGGTGGGAGTGCACGGTCATCTCACCGATACGCAGCAGAATATGCTTACCCCGGGCCAGGGCCCCGTGAATGGGCTGGCCCGCCAGATTGATGTCGGCAACCTGGGGGTAGCGGAAGTCTGTAGTGTGGGCTGTTCTACCGGCAAGAGCGCGGTGGAGCGAGCGGGCCTGCCGCCATACGGTATCGCCTTCAGGCACTGCTAAGCACCCCTCCGTGTTATCAAAATGTGACCTGTCTAATATGACTTATCTATGACGCCCTGCGCGCCCCTCTGCTCACAGTGTAGACCAGAATTACCACAAAACTTGCGTGCCACCTGCTGAAAGGGTGTATAGTCGTTTCACGTCATGCTTCACCGTTGAAGTTTATGGCCCAGCACTAACTTAATACAAAGGGCAGGCTCATGCGATGTTGCTAGAGTAGGCCCTGACTCCTTAGGCGGTCTCCCAGCCGCCTGTCCCCTAGATGGAGGTCAGAACAATGAATCTGCTCTTTGCCGCACTCATGGTTGTTATGGTCATGATGCTTGTGATGTCTCTCGGTGCTTTCTACGTGCACCTTACCCGCAGCGTCCGCGCCTTCCGCGCTGGCTACGAGGGCGTGGAGTACAACCTCACTGCCTAATCGACGAGAGACCGCTAGCTACCCAGAACCTCCCTTGCCCCACGCAAGGGAGGTTCTGCTGTTTTTAGGAATAGTCCTTCCGCATGCGCAGGCCGCGCGGGGTGGCGTAGAAACCTGCGGCCAGCAGGGCCCGGCGCAGGGTGAGGACGGGGTGCTCGCCGTCCTCTGCTGCTGCGTCCGGCTGGTCAGGGGTAGGTGGTAGCGGCTCAGGGGAGCTGAGCACATCCACCCCGCCCGCGGTTTCGATGACGATTTTGTCGGCAACCCCGGCGCGCACCAGCTGGCCAATCAGGGGCGCGGACGCCTCCACCCGGTCGGCTCGGTCGGTAAAGGTCAGCAGGGTTTTGCCTCCGCGTTCCAGATAGAGGGTCAGCTCCCCATCAACCAGGATGACGACAGCCCCGGCCTTGCGCCCTGGCTTGTGCTTGATGGGGGTGCGGTCGCTGTCCCAGGCCACGGGGACGGGCCAGGGCAGGGCGGCCCCGTAGGGGTTAGCCGGGTCGGTGGCAGCGAGCAGGGTGACCGAGTGGCGGGTGCGGCGCACCGGGGCGTAGGCGGACGCGCCAGGTGCGGCGCCTTGCCCCTCCTCGTCTGCGGCGGTGGTGTCGTCCACCGCCCGGAGCCTATCGACGGTGGAGGAGGTCGAGAACTGGGCAGCGCCCAGGCCCTCAATGAAGTAGCCACGGCGGGCCAGGCCCTTTTCTTCGGCGGCCGACAGCACCCGGTAGACTCCGGCAAAGCCGCCGGGGGTGTCCTCAACGGCCACGGCCCCGCGGGTGAGCACCCCGTAGCGGTCCATGAGCAGTTCGGCGCGGGCAGCAGCTGCCACGGTGGCATCGAGCGGTTCGGCCTCGATACGGGCCCAGCGGCCGCCGTCGATAGGGGCGACCTGGGCTGATACCGCAGGGGCCCAGCCTACGCCCACCCCCAGACGGGAAGCAGAGAGGCGGGAGGCCCCGCGGCGCATTCCCACGGAGCGGGCCCGGGGGGCGGGGGCAGCCACCTTGTGGGCCGAAGCCCCGCCCGAGATCAGGGCCCGCACCGGGGCGAAGGTATCGCCGGTGACCAGCCCGGCCCAGACCAGGTTCCAGAGGGCGGTTGAAATCTCCTGGGCACTCGGGGGCGTGTTACCCAGTGAGGCGGCCAGGGCGGCGAGCTGGGTCTGAATCTGGCTGAAGAAGAGCCCGCCGGTTAGCAGCTCATAGAGGGTGTTTTCGAGGGCTCCCAGGGCGGCGAGCGCCTCGGTACGTTCTACCTCATCGGGCAGGGTCAGGGCCGCGCTCTCACCCAGGTGTAGAGCGACCCAGCCGTCGTCCCCGGCGAGCTGGCCGGCGCCCGTCCAGATGACGTCCCCGGCGCTCATAGCGGAGTCGAGCAGGGCGGAGGTGTAGTCGCTGATACGGGCCCTAAGAATGAGCGGTTCGAGGGCAGAGGCGGGCACCCGCACCCCGGCGATCTGGTCGATCACGGTGAGTAGGCCGTCATAGCCGCTGAGCATGGCGCTTTCATCCCGGCGGACGCTGACGGGCTGGGCCGGTGCCCCGAAGGTGCCGGGTGCGGCGGCGGTTTCGGTGACCTGCCAGGAGCCCACATGCTGCCAGGGCGGCAGGAAGCGGGCATAGGTGCCGGGGGTAACGGGTTCGACGTCGGCGCGCAGGGCTGCCAGGGAGCGGGAGCGCAGGGTGCGCAGGACGGAGGCGTCCACCCACTCAGTTCCGGCTAGGTAGGCGGGGTCGGTAGAGCCGGTACGGGCGGCGGCCAGCTCAGCGCGGAGCTCTTCGGGCAGGAACTCACCGGAGATCACCCGCCGGTCAGCGGCCAGGGTGCGCAGGGCGGTATCGACCACCGAGACGCCCAGGGAAAGGGCGGCAGCAGCCTGGGCAGCGGTAAAGGGGGCGTGGGTGCGGGCGTAGCGGGCTACCAGGTCAACCAGGGGAGCCTCGACCGGCTCCAAGAAGGCCAGGGGGACCCCAATCGGCAGGGGCACACCCAGGGCGTCGCGCAGGCGGGCGGCGTCCTCAATGGCGGCGTAGAGTTCCCGCCCGTGCAGGCGGAAGCGCAGGGCCCGGCCGGCTTTCACCAGGGCCTCAAGGTGGTCGGTGGCTTCGGCTTCGGTCAGGACGCGCTCACCCGGCTTACCTGCCTCGGTGCTGGGGGCGGGGGTGTTGGCGTCCTGCTCCAGGAGCACCCGCAGGCGGGAGGCAGCCTCGGCGGCGGTCAGGGGGCCGAGCAGGCGCAGCAGGTCGGCGGTTCCTTCGACCCCGCGCAAGCGGTAGCCCTCTGCGGTGCGCTGCAGGCGGGCCTCGGTGGAACGGATGACCTCAACATCGAGCAGTTCGCGTAGTTCGTCCTTGCCGAGTAGCTCAGCTAGCAGGGCAGGGTCCAGGGCCAGGGCAGCGGCGCGGCGCTCGGCTAAGGGGGAGTCCCCGTCGTAGAGGAACTGGGCCACATAGCCAAAGAGCAGGGTGCGGGCGAAGGGGGAGGGGGTTTCGGTTTCCACCTCGCTGATGCTTACCTTTTTGGCCTCGAGGTCCTTGTGCAGGGCAGTCAGGGCTGGTAGGTCGTAGACGTCCTGCAGGCACTCGCGGGCGGTTTCCAGCAGCAGGGGGAAGGTGGGGTACTTGCGGGCCACATCCAGGAGCTGGGCGGAGCGCTGACGCTGCTGCCACAGGGGAGTGCGGCGGCCCGGGTCCTTGCGGGGCAGCAGCAGGGCGCGGGCGGCGTTCTCGCGGAAGCGGGAGGCAAAGAGGGCAGAGTTACCCACCCGCTCGGTCACGATGTCTTCGAGCTCGGCGGGGTCAAAGATGAAGAGGTCAGCCCCGGGCGGTTCGGCCTCCATGGCGGGGATGCGCAGCACGATGCCGTCGTCAGCGGCCATAGCTGAGGCATTGACCCCGTAGCGTTCCTCAGCCCGGGCGCCGACGGCCAGAGCCCAGGGGGAGTGCACGGGCATACCCAGGGGGGAATGCAGAATCAGACGCCAATCCCCCAGCTCATCGCGGAATCGCTCGACCAGCAGGTGCTTCTCGCTGGGCACCTGGCCGGTGGCAGCCGCCTGCTCCGCCACGTAGGCCAGCAGGTTATCGGCGGCCCACCGATCCAGGCCAAGGCCGCGCAGACGGGCATGGGCGGCACCGGCGTCCTTACTGTTCTCAAGGGCCAGCTCCCGGGTAAAAGCCCCCAGAGCCCGCCCCAAATCGACGGGACGGCCCGGCGAATCCCCGTGCCAGAAGGGCAGGCGCCCGGGGACGCCGGGGGCAGGGGTCACCGTCACCCGGTCGTGGGAGATATCCTCAATCCGCCAGGACGAGGCACCCAGGGCAATGACGTCCCCGGCCCGGGACTCATAGACCATCTCCTCATCCAGCTCACCCACCCGCTTAGGGGCCTTGGAATCCTCAGCCCCTGCAATGAAGACCGGGAAGAGGCCACGGTCAGGAATCGTACCGCCGGAGGTTACCGCCAGACGCTGGGCCCCGGGGCGGCCCTCAATCGTCCCGGCGTCCCGGTCCCAGACAATACGGGGGCGCAACTCGGCAAACTCGTCCGAGGGGTACTTACCGGCCAGCAGATCCAGGGTCGCCTCAAAGACCGCCCGGGGCAGGGTAGCAAAAGGGGCTGTTGCCCGCAGGGCCTCGAACCAGGCCTCCACGCTAATCGGGCCCAGGGCACAGGCGGCTACGGTCTGCTGGGCCAAAATATCCAGGGGATTAGCGGGAATAGCCAGGGGCTCAATCTGCCCGGCCAGCATACGCTGCACGGTCACTGTGGCGTTTAGCAGATCGCCCCGGTGCTTGGGGTAGAGGTAGCCGCGCGACACCTCTCCCACCTGATGGCCAGCTCGCCCCACCCGCTGCAGGCCAGAAGCCACCGAGTGCGGGGCCTCCACCTGAATCACCAGGTCCACATGACCCATATCAATACCCAGTTCCAGGGAGCTGGTTGCCACCACACACCGCAGCTGCCCCGACTTCAGGGCCTCCTCAATCAGGGTGCGCTGATCCTTGGACACCGACCCGTGGTGGGCCCGCGCCAGCACCGGTGGCGCCCCGGCAGCCGTCGCCGAGCCCCCCATCACCTGGGCAGGGGGCTGGGTGGAAAGGGGTGAGGACGCACCCGCCCCCGGCAGCCGTTCATCGTCAGCTTCCAGCCGGGCGGGGGCGTCCTTGGCTAGAGCCTCAGCCAGCACATCGGCCAGGGCCTTCGGCTCCCCGCCGGTGGAGGCGTAGGTGCGGGCACCGGTGGAGGCGCTCGCGGTCACCTCACCCAGCTCCCCGCGAGCCTCTAGACGGCCCAGATAAATCTCGTTGAGGCGGGCCGTTAACTTCTCAGCCAGCCCGCGCGAGTTGGCAAAGACAATGGTGGAGCGGTTGGCCTCCACCAGGTCCACAATGCGCTCTTCCACGTGCGGCCAAATGGAGGCCTGGTAGCCGTTAAGGTTCGGGGTTTCGCCCCCGGCGCCGGAGCCCGGGGCGGACGCCGCCACCTGCACCTCATCGATGGTGAGGGCAGGCTGAGTTTGGGTCTGTGCATGTGCATGTGCCTGCGGGGATGCTACTGCCTCTTCACCGGGGAAAACACCCACAGCGTCCCACAGGGCCTGCTCACCGCCCACCCGACTACCGGGTGTGCGCGCAGGCAGGGGCTGATCAAAGTAGTCAGAGGAAGGCTCGTCTGGCTGGGAGCCCAGGGCAGGGCCCGCCACCGGGCGGATACCCAGGGCCTCAGCCACCGTTACCCCTTGAGGCAGGGACTCCGCCAGCCGCACAGAGACTTCCGGCCGGGTGCCAGCGTCCGCCAGGGTATCGGCCTGCACGGCCCTGTCGTCGAAAGCGCGGTCCTCGAACTCGGTGGCGTCCAGGGAGCGAATCTGGGAGCGGGTACGCTCGGTGAGCTTATCCAGGTAGGCGCCCGACCCGGCGGGTGCTGGGGCTGGCCGGGGGCTACTGCCCTGCTTGAAGGAGTTATCCCCCTCGCCGTAGGCGTTGGGGCCGCCCAGGGCCGTCATATCGGGCACCGGTACCGAAAGGGTCAGCTCCCACTCCTTGGCCGAGGGCGGCCGCACAATCTGCACCGGCACACTGCCACCCAAAAAGCGGGCGACGGTCTCAACCGGCTCCACGGTCGCCGACAGGCCCACACGCTGGGCCGGGGTCTCAAGAATCTGGTCCAGGCGTTCAAGGGTCACCGCCAGGTGAGCGCCACGCTTGGTACCGGCAACCGCGTGCACTTCATCGATAATGACCGTGTGCACCTTGGTCAGGGTTGAGCGGGCCTTAGAGGTCAGCATCAAAAAGAGAGACTCGGGGGTGGTAATCAGAATATCCGGTGGATTAGAAATCAGCTGGCGGCGCTCCTTAGCCGGGGTATCACCGCTGCGCACACCCACCCGCACCTGCGGCGGCTCTACCCCCAGCTGCCGGGCGGTCTGGGCAATACCGATCAGGGGAGTGCGCAGGTTGCGCTCAACATCCACACCCAGGGCCTTGAGGGGGGAAATATAGAGGACGCGGGTGCCCCCGCCCTCGTGATTCTCAAAGTGAAGGCGGTCAAGCGCCCACAGAAAGGCCGAGAGGGTTTTACCCGACCCGGTCGGTGCCACAATCAGGGCATGGTGACCAGCCGAAATCGCCTCCCAAGCACCCGCCTGGGCAGCCGTGGGCGCAGAAAAAGCCCCCTCAAACCAGCGGCGGGTGGGGGCCGAGAAAAAACTCAGGGCACGGGAGGTAACGGGTTCTGCCATAGCCCCCATTATCCCCTTAAAAAATGAGCCGGGCGTATCGGCCAGCCTAGTGAGACTGATCGATACGCCCGGGGTTCAGCGTGAGGACGCTGGGCGCACTGTTTTAGGGGGTGGCCCCCACAGCACCCACCGACAGCTGGGCGACGGCAGGGTTAGAGCAGGCCTCTGCTGCAAAGTTCAGCACCAGAGCCTGGGAGGAACCGGGAGCTTGAATCGAGTAACCGGCCGCGGAAACGCTCTGGCAGGTGTCCCCGTAGAGCTGGGCGCGGGTTTCGCGCAGGGTAGCTGTCAGGGAGCTACCCGGGGCAATCACGCCACCCGAGGACGACCACTCGGTAGCGTTCGCAGCTGCTGCACCTACCTGCTGACCAGCAGCATTGACATAGTGCACAGCGGGGTAGCCGCTCATGGTGCAGTTGGTGCTGCCGGTGTTGTTGAATGTCAGAGTGATATAACGAGAGCCAGCTGCACCACCACCTTCAGCAACAGCTGCTTCGATGTAAAGCTGGTCGTAGTCGCAGACCGCTACACCGGCAGCCGAGCTAGCGAGCTGTCTACCTGTGACCGCCGGAGCAGGCGCGCTGGCGGTTGGCTCTACGGTAACGACAGTGCCGGTAGGCACCGGTTCAGGGGTTGCAGAGACGCTTGGGGTCGGTTCAACCTCTTGCACGGTTGGCTGAGGTGTTGTGACCGATGGAGAAGGAGAAGCGCTGGTGGGTGCTGGGCTGCCGGTGGGGGACACCGGGGCCGATGCCGCCGCTACAGATGAGCTGCTGGGGGTGCTCTCAGCAGTGGTAGTGCCGGTGGTGGCACTACCACACGCCGTGAGAACGGTTAGCAGACCTAGAGCTGCGAGGGGGAGAAGGGGGGTGCGTATCTTCATGCAGCCTACATTCCGGGCTGCAGGGTGACGTGTGCCCCGTCCATTCCCTCGGTGTATTCGGTCTGGCAGCTCAGGCGGGAGCATTCGTTGGCGATATCGTCAATCATGTCGAGCAGGTCTTCTTCTGCTTCTTCGCGGGGCAGGGTTGCCTCGATGTGCTCGGGGTCGATGAAGGCATGGCAGGTGGCGCAAGAGGCGTTGCCACCGCAGGTGGCCAGTACCGGGAAGCCCGCGGCAAGGACGGCCTCAAGCATAGTCTGGTGGGGTTCCCAGGTGACGTCCTTGGTGGTGCCGTTCTCGTCGGTGACCGTGATGTTTACGCTCATGTGTTCTCCTGTGCTGGGGGCAGCTCTGAGGCTGCTGGTCTTGGTTCTGTCCCTATTTTATGGGTGGCGGGCCATCTAACCCCGCTTTTTGTGGTTAAAACTACGATGAGCGGACGCCTGCCGCTAGCTCCGTGACAGGATGTTAGGCTGAGCGATGGGCGGGTGCAGATAACAAAAAACCGGCCTCCCAAAGGAGACCGGTTTGATATGTGGTGCGCCCGAAGGGATTCGAACCCCCAACCTTCTGTTCTGTACCCAGCCACAACGCTACGGCTAGTCGCCTAACCATGCGCCACCTACGGGCACTACCAAACCCTGTAGAATCAGTTTCTTATGAAACAAATAACATAAACTGGCAAGACTCCATCTCCTCATTCCTCACTCACCTACGCGCGGGCGGCTCACCAGAAACTACCCTCTATACGCGCCGCCAGCATCTAGAACACGCGGCCAAGCGACTATCCGTCCCACCATTCGCCGTAACTGCAAGCGAACTCACAGAATACTTTGCCGCCCAGGACTGGAAGCCAGAAACCCGACGAGGACGCCGGGCCACATTCAGAGGCTTCTACACCTGGGCCATAGCCCAGGGCTATGCCCACACCAACCCAGCCGAAGCCCTGCCCTCCATCAAGCCAGCACAACCCAAACCAAAGCCCGCCCCCGATAGCGTCCTAGCCGAAGCCCTACTAAAAGCCAGCCCCCGCGAAAGATTGATGATTCGCCTTGCAGGTGAGTTAGGGCTACGCCGGGCAGAAGTCGCCGTTTTGCACACATCTGATATAATCGAAACGCCTCACGGTCTAAACCTAGTCATCCACGGCAAGGGCGCAAAAGACCGCGTTTTGCCCCTACCAGACGGGCTAGCGGCAATTCTCAGAGCCTACCCACCGGGCTACGTCTTCCCCGGTGACGACAACGGCCACCTATCCCCCCGCTACGTGGGCAAGCTGATAGCCCGCCTCATGCCCGATGGGTGGACAATGCACACCCTGCGCCACCGTTTCGCCACCCGCGCCTATGCGCTCGATAAAGACTTGCTGACCGTTCAGGCCCTGCTGGACCATGCCAGCCCTACCACCACGCGGCTTTACGTCCAACTGCCCGATGACTCTCTGCGGTCTACAGTCCAGCGTCTAGCAGGGTAAACCTTTAATCGAACCTTAAACCTAAAGTGCCCTCAACCTTTAATTAAAAGTTGAGGGCACTTAGCCAAATGAATAGGGGGCGGGGTGAGGGAGCGACCCTCACCCCGTGTTTCCTAGTCTTCCTCTTCCCAGCTACGGACTGTATCCACAATATCTACGATATGCTTCACAATCGCTACAACGGTAGCTAGAATGAGAACTAGGGTTAGCACGTCTTGCGGTGACATGCCAACACCTCCTATTCATTTATAAGGCGTACCCGGTGGCCACCGGGTACGCCTTTTATATTAACAGGTTTCAGGCCATGTTAAAAGCCTTTCCTACCCCGTAAAAACCCGCAAAACAGGGTCAAGCACCGCCAAAACCAAGGCCCCAACCGCTGTGCGGGTCAGCCACTTTTGGGCGTCCTGTAGAGCCGCAACGTCCTTCTCTAGGGCCTGAATTTCTGCCCGATGAATGGCTTGGGCTTCCATGCGGTCTAGCTTTTTCTCGACCCTTACCAGAATCGCTGATATTTGCCGGGTATCAAGCTCACTCACCTGTGTTACCCCCTACCGGCGGTAGGGCAGTGGTGGGGGCGCGGACAGGGGCCAGGTAGCCACCAAGAACGCCACCGGCAATACCCAGCAGCCCGGATAGCGCCTGCACGCCGGTATCATCAAGCCACCGGGTGAGTACGAAAAACTGCACCAGCAGAATCGCGGCGTAGGTGCCAGCGGCTACCCCCGTGGCGCTGCCTACGGTTACTGGCCCTACGGTGCGGGCGCTCACAGCTGGCCCTCAATGGCGGTAGCTGAAGCGCGGATTTCGGCCAGCTCGGCACGGATAGCCGCTACGCGGTCTACAGTGGCCGGGGCGGGGGCGTGTGCCTGCCCGCTAGTAGCCTGTAGAGCGTTTACGCGGCGTACAATTTCGTCACGCATATTGGCGTAGCGGCCGGGGCAGGCGGTTGCGCTCCATTCACGATGAAGCCAGACCTCCTGCGGGCCGTAGACATCTTCGAGCCACTCAATCAGGGCCACCAGCTCGTTGATGTCGCCCTCGGACATTTCGGGGCGGCATTCGATACCGATAGAGGTTGCGTTACCCTCAGCAGAGCCAGAGTGCCACGCGGCGTTTTCGGGGCTGACCAGACAGGCCACGCGGCCAGCCTCAACCACAAAGTGGGCGCTGGTGTTGCCGCCTGAGCGCGAGAGGTAGTTAGACACGTTGTTGAAGCTCTGTCCATCAACGCCCCAATGGTGAATAGTCACGCGGCTAGTGGTACGGGGGCGGCCAAACACAGCAGGGACGGACGCCTTGGGCGTAAAGTTCGGGCTATTCCAGGTGGTTTCATCAATAACGGTGCCGGTCTTGAGGGTAGTCATTTTCTTTTTCCTTTTCTGTTATTTCCAGGTAATGCCGCCCACGGGGGCGGCGTTCCAAGCGGCCTGCAAAGCCTGCCGCACGGTCAAAATTTCGGTATCAGTCAAAGCGCGGTCATAAACGAGCGCGTCAAAGATCATGCACCCCGCCGCCGCGTCCTGATACCCGCTAAAAGTGCCCAGCTCAAAAACCTGGGAGGGTGTAGGTACAGCAGTAGCGGTATAAGGGGTTCCATCTGCACCGATAATCAGAGTCCCCCCAGAGGAGCGGGTGGCTAGGGTGAGCACCTGCACCTGATTAGCGGGAGTGCTGAAAGTAGCACCGGCTAATGTGCCAGAGCCGATAAGCCGCCACTGCACACCAAACTTGACCAGGGACAGCCCCCCGAAGTTCAGCATGTCAGCGTTACCGCTAGTCCCGTTGTGCTTTACCACCACAAAAAGGGTCTTAGCTGTAGCGGGTAGAAGGGTCTTGTGGGAGTAGCCAGAGTTGCGCTGGGCTTTCAGCCCGTAGCGTGCGCCCTCCCTGGCTACCACCCAGTCAGCGGCCCCGCCGTACTTTCGGGGGATAGAGGCCCCCGAAACGATTTCAGTCAGAGTAACCGGGGTGGAGCCTACGGGGGTAGCTTCAGCGCCGGGCACTACCCGCGCTGTATAGTCATTGACGCCTACGGACGGCGGGGTGATTTCGCCGGTGAGCACCTGCCCACCGGTCGCCAAGCCCTGCACCTGAATAAGCGGGTTAGACATAAATGCCTCTTTTCTTCATCTCTGCAAGCATGAAATTTGCCCATGCTTGATTACCTTGCTCGCTAAAATGCCCGGCAGAATCAGAGCGGAAAGTGGCCGGGGTGAGGCCCTGGCCCATATCCTGCGTATCCTGCGGGGTGGGAGTAAGCCCTAAATCTGTGAAAGCCTGCGGCGTTCGCATATAGGCGCACGGGTCACAGAAGTATTCAGGGAAAGCGGCGGCTATCGCTTGATTCCAAGCATCTAGCTTTTCGCGGTTAGCTGTGCCTAGTGGCTCTCTAGACCAGGGGGCAATAGACCAGACAAGGACGCTGGGCGCGGTAGCCGCGTTGGCTCCAATGGTCTTGCGGATATTCATCAAGACATTTTCTATACGCCCGCCCCTCAAAAGGTCATTGCGCCCCATTGCCACAATCATGGAGTACCCCCGCGCGTTGCCCAGGGTTTGCTTGGGGTCAGGCTCTACAGGGTCTAGGGTGACGGTCTGCCAGCCGGGTGCGGGTACAGCCTCACCCGGTGAGCTACGGGTAAAGAGAATGGGGCCAGAATCGCCGTACCGGCTGATGTAGCCATTTACCCCGGCAACCTGTACCGGGTGGCGGTAGTTATCGGTCTGGGGCAGGTAGGACGGCGCGGATGCTTCTATAGCTACGTTGCCGGTGGCGGGGATAGTACCCCCGGCTAGCTTGACACGGATAGCCCAGCCCCCGGCTCTCATAGCTATCTGAAAACTGAGATTTGAGGCGTAGCCAGCGTTGATATGCTCCCAGCCGGTCAGAGCGGCCAGGGCCTCAGTAGACCCCCAATGAGTCAGGCTATCGCCGTAGTGTACCCATTTATCAGGCAGTGAGGCAGTCATACGCGGGGCGGTGGTATCGCCACCACCGGCCCCCAGAGGTGCGCCCCTGTAGTTATCCCCTATCAGGTGCAAGCCCTCCTGACTGGAAAGCGCGGTCACATACCCCAACCGCCCTCTGAGAATGTCCATCGTGGCCGGGGTAGGGGAGCCATCTTCAGCTATTTGCACCCAGGTAGGGCGAAAGTTTGCGCTAAAGATTCCACCAATGCCCGCGCGTGAGTCATACACACCCATAGCGGCGGCCGCTGTAACAGTGACCTTATCCTCTGTAGCGGCTAGCGCCTGTTGTGCGGCCTTTTCGGTCGCCTCTATCTGACCGGCCGCTAGACGTGCATTATTACTAATGTTGTCGTCACCGTCTGAAACCATGTCGTCACCGGTAGGCAGGTGCCACCCGGCGGCCTTAAGTTCTACATCGGTAGCCAATTTCTAGCCCCACTTTCTCTTAGCGTTTTTCCATTGAACACGGGCCGCGTCCCACGTTTGAGGGGCTGGCATATGTTCAATAAGTGACCTGCCCACGATGTGGGTATCGGGGTACAGCGATAGCTCAAGCGTCCACGCGCGGCCGGTCACAGTTTCTTTGATTTGCTGGGCAAACCAGAGCCCGGCCATGCCCTGCCAGTCATGCGAGAAAAACACAGGGTCGCCCGCCTGCAAAGTCAGCAGATAGCCCGCCTGTAGGCGCTGGTGCTTGTACTTGCTGGTTAGCAGTTGGATAAGGTCTACAGTGAATGACTGAGGGCGTGACCCCGTATAGGTTGCGGCCGCTTCAAGGGCGGCGGCGTACTGATTTATCTGGGAAGTCTCTTTGCGAATTTGAGTCAGGTCTACCTCTTGCACATCGTAAAATGTGCGGTCTACCGCGTCGTTACTGGTCAGTATGGACTCTGTAGAGCCGTCTGTTTTGGTGTAACTCAGCTTGTAGAGGGTGCCTAAAAACTCGTTATCCTGGGCAAAATCAGCAGGGGCTAGGCCAGCACCGCGCGTAATATGCGGGGCAGTTTTAGCTTTTGCTATCGCGTCATCAATCCGCGCCTGTATAGTGCGGGTCTCAATAATGGCCGTGGATCCCGGTATCTCTCGCACCTGAAGCCCGGCCGGTTCTGCAAAGTCCTTAACCAGGTTGCTAAACGTGGCCAGTTTTGGCGGGGTCTACACTGAGTCAAACACCCCGGCGGTTCTGGTGGTTATAGAGTTAGAAAGGTTAGGGACGGCCGCCGTCCTTGCGATTGCTGAGCCGGTCTTGTGCCCCGTTGAAACAGGCGGGTTATATAGAGACCGTTTCAGCAGGGCCATATATCCGCTATTGATGATGGACGAACTTGTATAACGCCCGGTGTCTCGAACCTTGACAATGCCTGTTGTGCCCCGGTTACGCTGGGCTATCTGGGACGGGGTGACGTTGCCAGCGGCGGCCGCCACGATAGCGGCCCCCTCGGCAGTTAGCGCAAAGTGGGAGCGTGCCCCAACAACTGCCCGGTAGTCACCCTCTAGGGCAACCTCGAAAGAGTTGATAGAGGCCCCGGACGCGGCGCTACTATCGCCGCGGGTCGAAGACACGGAAACTATTTCATCGTCATAGACGTTTTGGTGTGCGGTCGAGGCATACACGAACATGCTACGGGAGGGCTTAAAGGCTTGATGTAGTCGGGAGGTGCTCAGCTTGATTTTAGGCAAGGGCCTCACCTCTAATCTTTAGGCGGTCACGCACTAGCTCTACTAGCTCGTCCGCGGCCTTGCGGCGGTCGAAGCCTACCCCGTCTATGTGAACGGTCAGGTTTACAGTCTGACCGGCCCCGCTTGGGCTAGTAGCGGTAGGGGCATAGGCGGCGGTCAGTTCTACCGGGCGGGAGGCTAGGGCCTTAGCTTCTACCTCTGGGATATGGAGCATTTCGCGGGTAGCCTTGAGCACATCGCCCTTGGTGCCCTCGATACCAATAGCCAAACCTGCGCCAATCTGAGCGCCAATCTCATTCCTGAAGAGCCTTGAGGGTGACTGAATACCCAGCAGTTTCTTAGCGCCATCGATAGCGTCAGTGATGGTTCCCTTGACGCTATCAACAACAGCTGAAGCTTTTTGCTTTACACCGCCTATCAAGCCCTCAATCATTTGAGAGCCAATAGTTTTCAAGGTGTCAGCCATGCCGGTTAGCTTGTCACGGATAGCGCCGGGCAAATCGCGGAACCATTGGAGCACAGCGGCGCCTTTTTCCTGCACGCTAGAGACAATGCGAACCATCGCGTCAACCACAGCGGCCTTAGCTGTGTCAAAGGCGTTAGAAGTCCAGTCCTTAACGGCCGTCCACGCATTCACTACGAAGTCACGAGCGGCCGCCGCCTTATCAGTCACCCACTGGCTAACAGTGCTCCAAGCGGCCTTAGTGAAAGCGACAATCTTATCCCAGTTGGCAACAACAACAGCCACAATGCCGATAATGGCGGCAATAGCCCAGCCGATAGGGCCAAGGGCGATAAACCAAGCGGCGGCCATACGGGCGGCCTGTAGGAGCGACTGGGCACCCATCAACACCCAACCGGCTACGATACGGGCGGCATTAGCGGCCATAGCGGACGCGCTTTTGGCGGCCTCTATCTTATACATGAGCCAAATAGCCGCGGTCTGAGCACCAGACCTGATAGCGGCAAGACCCATAGCAAACCAACCCGCTACAATCTGGGCACGCGCCATAAGATGAGCCGCTACAGCTTTAGCCGCGTCCACCTGGTACATGAGCCAAATAGCCGCGGTCTGAGCACCAGACCTGATAGCGGCAAGACCCATAGCAAACCAGTTAGCAATAATCTTAGGGGCAGTCACGGCGTAAATAACGCCGGTGGCAACAGCCTTAGCCCCGGCTAGGCCCCACCCTGCTACCTGAGCCAAAGCGGCCACAGTGGCAGTTGCGCCTAGTCGGATAAAGGCAGGGATTAGCAAAATGCCTATGATGGTAGCTACGCCCATAATGACGGGCTGGTTCTGCTGGAAAGCAGTAGTCAAGTTACCTGAGACGGTCTGAGCAAGATTCGTGACCGCCCCGGCCGCCTCTGGTATCTTGGTAGCCATTCCCCCTAGCCACGGCATCATTTCAGAGTTAGCCCAGCTCACAAGCCCAGTGAGACTAGGCAAAAGATAGGTGCCTACCTGGGCTGAGAGGTCTCCCCATTGGGCTTTTAGTATCTGCTGTTGGGTCGCTAGGGTGTCGGTCTCACGGGCAAAAGCACCATGCGCGGCGCTGGTCTGCTCCATAATCAGGGCCAGGGTAGCGGCCTGATTAGCTTCAGCAGAGAGCGCACCGCCAACTTTCTCGAAACCCATTTCAGCGGCCTTAGCGTCAATCGCGGCCTGATTCAAGCTCACGCCGTACCGCTCGATAGGGTCGCGTTCACCCTTCAGAGCACTAGAGAGAGCGCCCACAGCGTCAGCAGTTGTGCCGCCAAACATCGCCGCCAGGTCTGCGCCCATCGTGATAAGCTCACCCGTCTTAGGGGCCAGCTCTTCCATGGCGGTGCCGCCGTTTTTGAGCTGGGAGCCGATAAGCGTCCCTAGCTCGTTGAACTCATTCTTGGTCAAGCCCAAATTGGTTGCGGCGCTGTTAGCCATTTCTTCCATGGCCGCGCTCTGCTCACCAAAAACAGCGTTCACCGCGCCCGATGATTGCTCTAGGGCGGCCGCGTCATTCACAGCGCCCACAGTAAAGGCGGTAACGGCCGCACCGGTAGCCATTATCCCAACACGGGCTACGTTCATAGCGTCATCTAGCAGTTTAGCGGCGGTAGAAGTACGCTGGAAGCCGCGTACCGCGTCCTGCGCGTCTGCCAGAATACGCACGCTAAGAATTGCCGATTTGGCCATTACCTTACCTTTACTGTCTTTTTTCTTGAGCTTCAGCCCATAAATCTAGAGCTATCTCTAAGTGGTCGGGGGCGCCCTCCAACCACTCGCGCACTGGTATGCCCGTGTTCATCGCCAGGGCCACCAGGGCGCGGGTAGCCCCTAGAGAGTAGGGTTTTCCTTCTTTTCTTCCTTCTTGAGGTTGCGGGTCTCTGCAACTTCAAGGTTTGCGGTGAACTCCTCGAAGTCCATTTCAAGGTGCTTCTCGCGCGAGAGCGCGGCCCACGCGACAAAGGCGTTGAGAGTTTGCCCGTTAGCCTCAGCAGTCCAGCCATTAGCACGGGCGGCCGATTCCCACCGAACCTTATCGGCGTGGACAACGGTCGCCGGGCCGTATTCGGTGCCGTCAATCATCAAGGCGTGTGCGGTTGCGCGCTGGAAGTTAGACATGGTTTCACATTCCTTTTACTCTGCGAACTATGCCGTCAAGGCCTAGTTCGTACACGGGGAGCCATTCCCCTTTTGAATTTTGTGTACCATCAGCCAAAAAGGGCTGTGGTTTGATGTTTCGTTTTTTCCAGCCCCAATGTACGGGGCCAGCGTAGGGCACTCTTTTGGTGCCAGTTCGGATAACGCCAGTGGTTTTAGTGCCACTGGAACGCACCGTGTTTTTGAGGCGGCCAGAGCGTACCGGGGCTAGCTTTGCTGAAGCACGGGCGGCAATTTCGGCCGCTTCTGCGTTTAGGGCCTTGAGGTCTGAAAGGTCGTCCCCTGCCTCTCGTAGCGTTCTGCGTAGCTGATTCAAGCCCTGAACGTAGGCTTGTGCGCCCCGGTAAGTGCCCATTGCTTAGGCGGCCCGTAGGGGGTCGGTGGTCTCTAGCGTCCAGTCGCCAATGCCCACAAACTCGAAGTCTGATTCATTCGGTTTCTTGACGGTGCCACCAATCTTGATAGCGGCTATCATGACCTCGCCCTTACAGACCAGCTCACCCTTATTGCTAGGGCGGTAGACGAAGGGCAAAACCTGCCCATCATTCTGCTTTGCCCAAACCAGCAGTGAATCTTTAGAGTATTCCTGCGCCAGCTTGCCAGAGAGCTTGAAAGATTTTTCAGCTTCTCCCACTAGGGAAGTTCCTGAAAGGAAGTCCATAGTGTCGCCGGGCTTAGTCTCAGGTGAAAGCTCAATTTCCGTGCACTGGAAAGCGATTTCAGTTTCTGAGCCGGTCTTGCCAAACTTGCAGGAACCTGGCCCTAGCAGGTCAGCTTTAGAGGTAGTAGACATGGTTGCTCCTTATGCGGTGATTTTGATGATGTATTCAGGGATTTCACCCGCGAACATGGCGGGCCGGGCTTCCTCTAGCCCCCACGGTTCGATGTGCTCTAGCCGCTCGACAAGCTCCAAAAGCTCGTTCAGCGCCTCGTGTTCATCGTCCCGTACTGGGTGGATAAGGTGGACGGTAAAGGTTGCTTGCCTAATGTGCCAGGTCTGATAGGTAATTTCAGGCGGCTCGATATAGACCGCGATTTGCCCGGCGTCCCCTAGAATCGTGGCAATTTCGGCCTGGTCATCGGTTAGACGTTCGGCCTCAGTGATTCGCTCTGAGATTGCTTGTTCAATCTGGTTTTTCAGTTCGATATATGCACTCATGCCAAAGGTATTCCTAGATAGGGGGTGAGAAAGGCGCGGGCGGCCTGTAGAGGGTCGCGGGTAATGCGTAGCGTCTCTACGCCGTCCCCATCAAAAGAAGTTCCCCCGTCAATTCCGGTTTTACGGGCCACCAGATTCTTGCCAACCTCTTTAGCGGCTCGCTTCAGAATCTCAGGGGGAACGGCGCGTGCCCCTACGAACTGACGAACCAGCAAGCTAGCCTCTACTGCGCACTCTTGCAGAAAGTCAGGGGTGACGTTCGCGCGGCGCGGTACAGCAAAAGCTTGTAGTTCATCGGCTGTAATGAGCTGGCTGGTCTCTGCCACGGCTAGGAACCAATCTTCACGGGTACAAGCGCGTCCGGGTGCGGGGCAATATGAGAGATGTAGCCGTAGAGTGAGAACGCCTGAGTCAGGTTGATGATGTTGTCGTCCTGTAGGCGGAAAGGGCCGCTCTCAAGGGTCTTAAAGGCCAGGGGGTCATAGAATGAGGCTAGGCCGGTCTCGCCGTGGATAACGTTCACTTTGACCCCGGCCAGGTTGCCCGCGCCGGTAGGTAGATTCATCTCACCGAAGACGTTCACGCCGCTACCGAAGACGTTCATCAGAGGGCGGCCGTTGCCGTCAGTCATATTGGCTAGGGTCTCGAAGATGTCAGCTGACATAATCAGACCTTCAGGGTTATAGCCGTTATCCTCGTAGATAGCCGCCGCCGCGAGAATTGCGCTATTCCACTGGGTCGCGCTTGAGGTGTCGGCAACGGTGGTAAAGGTGCCGGGGGTTGCGGCGGTGAGCTTGTCGGTAATGGCCTTCTTAACGCGGGTCTTAACGTAGTTGTTGGTGTCGCGTGCGTAGGCAAGGGCCAACGCCTCATAAGAGGTGTTCAGGTATTCAGGGGTAGACCGGTCGATGACCTGCTGGGAAACTTCGAAGTAGCCGCCCTTGGTGATGATTGGCTCTGAGGCGCGGGTTAGCTCAATCTTGCCGTTGACCAGCTCATCGCCTTCCTTAGCCTGAGTGGCAACCTTCATAGTGTTGGCCTTGAGCTTGCCGAACTCAACGGTCATACCGTCAGCAGGTAGGGCGGCGGTTGAAAACATGTTCACGTAGCGGCGGCGTTCGGTAGCCAGCTTGATAAAGGAGCCTAGCCAGGTTGCTGAGAGATCAGCATGTGCGATTTTGCCGCCAGTAAAGTCACGGTAAAAGGCCTGTGCCTCTTCATTACCCTGAGCTAGAGCCTTGACAAAATGGCCCATAGAACGGAACTCGGGGACGGCCGGGGTGGCAGGGGCGCTGTTGATGGTAGCCATTTCGCGTTTCATGACGTCCAGTGCGTCATTGATGGGGTCAAGGTCTGCGCGGGTCAGAACATCGGTAGCGGGGGCGGTGGCGGTCACGGGGTTAGTCTCCTTAGAACGGATTGAGGTGATTTCGGCCGCGTCATAGGCCGGGAAAGTGACAAGGGAAAACTCAAGGGCGCGTACCTTTGTATGTCGCACGGTGTCGCCGTTTTCATCGGTCTTTACCTCGTATTCATCGGGGATAAAGCCAATGGAAAAATTGCGGATAGCCCCATCTTTGACTAGCTCTAGGGCTTCATCGCCACGGGCTGTTTTAGAGATTTTGGCGGTGACTTCTAGCCCTGCTTCAGTCTCGCGGTGAGAGGTGATAACGCCAATGACCTCACCGTGTTGCCACACGGCTCGCGCTCCTGTTGCGTCCACTGAGCCGGGGGCGAACTCTTCCCGACCCCACCACAGTTGAATCGGTGAGTCAAAGGGCACGCCAATGCCGGTAATTTCGCGGGCTTCAGTATCGGCGGCGCGAATTTCAAGAGCGCGGTATTGCGTCTCATTCGGCGGTGATAGCGGCATGGTTACTATTTCCTTCTAGCTCTTTTATCTGGGTGATTTGTTCGGCAGATAGGGGCGGTAGGCCCTCAATCTCGCGTACTTCGTCCACGGTCATAAAGCGGGAGCGGATAGCAATTTCATAGCCCGCGTACCGGCTTTTGGTGTCAGACCGCAAAAGCCCCTCAAGGCGTAACCTGACCTTCTGCCCGCGTACCGTGAACTCGGTCAGGGCGTTCTCAATCTTGCGAACGTAGCCCATCAGGGTAAAACGGGTGAACGCTAGCCAGTCTTGCTCTACGTTTGAGTAGGTTTGTGAGTTGCCGTCTAGGACGGCCAGCATGAGAGATGAGGGAACACCGAAGAGCCGGGCTATCTGCACTACGCTAAATTGCTGGGCTTCAATCCACTGAGCTTCTTTGGGTGAGAGTAAGAGGGCTTCAAATTTCATGCCCTTGCCAAAAACCTTGATGTCGCGCAAGTTTTCGGCCGCGTACCACTGTTTTTTAGCCTGCTGTGCGTCCTCAGGGGTAAGCACTTGGTCACTGGTGAGAAAGCCCGTGGGCAGGGCGTGAGTGTCGAAGTAGGTCGCCCCGTACTCGTTGGCCTTGAGGTGGCCGTGGACTTCTTGCATAGCGGCTTGAATCGGCCCTAGCCCGTAGTGTGAGCCGGGTAGTCTCATGCGGTGGACGTGGATAACATCGGTGGCCGCGTAGTCCTTGCCGTTGTAGCTGTAGGTCAGCTTGCCGGTTTTAGGGTGCTCGCTAATGGCTACAGAGCGCGGGGGTACGGGGGTAAAGTCGATGATTTCGCCGTTATTATTCCTAGTGGCGATAGCAAAAGCGTTACCGTTCAGCACCAGAGACAACACCAGGTACTCGATAAAGTCCTGATTGTCCATGTGGAGCGAAAGCCGCTTGATAATGCTGGGCACTTGGTTACTGGGCACAGTCTGCCCGTTGCGCTCTACATCAAGGGGGAGCTGGGCAATAGAGTCAGTCAGCAGTTGAACCGCGCGGTAAATGGCCGATAGCCCTAGCGCACGCCGTTCGTCCACGTACCAATTACTCATACTCCGGGCGGGTAGTAGAGTTTTTGGGTCGCGGGCGTGGTCTGCCATGCGGGCTAGACCAGGGAACAGCGTGCGCCAGAAACGAGAACTCATAGCCACGATTTAAGGCCGTTACCGGGGCGTGGTGCAAAGGGGCGCGAGTCTAGCCCCGTATAGGCCAGTTTGGCCGGGTCTAGCCTAGAATATCTGCAACCCTATTTCTTCCTCTCGGTGGTCTGCTAGCCACAGGGCCACAGCGGCCGCGATAAGGGAGGGGATAGGCGCTAGGGACTTATCGCGGTCAAGGCGTTCAACGCCGTTTGTGGTGCGGGTTGCGGCTGAAGCAACAGCGGCCGCCAGTACCCTAGAACCATCGTGGGCAAGCTGGCGTTCATCGCGGGCTTCAGAGATAAGGGTCATGGACGCTTGGGCGTACTCACCAAATTTTAGGCGGCGAAGATTAAGCCTTTCGGCTTCTGGTAGCTCTTCATCATCTCGGGTAAGGGCGTCTGCTATGCGGTCTACCGGCCCCGCGCCGTCTGCCCCTATCATGCCGGGGTTAAAGCGGTCTTTGAGGTCTCGAAGATAGCCGGGGAGCCAGGAAACACCGGGGGCTTGGTGCAGGATACGCACCACGGGCACGCCTTCAGGGTCGCGCCATGCGGCGGCCACAGCAGAGCAGGAATTACCGGGGGCAACCTCGAAAGCAACGGCGATTTTATCCCATTCAGGGGCGGGTACATCGCGGGCTAGCTCTTCCCATACGTCTGCGTAGATAATTGGCTCTTCTGCGTCAGTCAGAATGTTCATGTACGCGCGTAGCCGTTCGGCTTTGCTCACGCCGTCCGCGTAGATTCGTTTTGCCAGGGAGCGCTCTGTAATGGTGTTACCTAGTGCGGGGTGGAATTGCCACCAGGTCGCCGGGTCGTCCGGGTCAGCACCGGCGGGCATAGACCATTCAAAATAGGCTAGGTCGGGGTCAGTACCGGCGCGGCCTTTCTCAATCCATTTGTTCATAAAGGTGCTTGAGAGCGTGCCCATAGTGGATACCATGTAAATTTGGCCTTGGCCGTCTAGGGTAATCATGCCGGGGTCTGCGCCGCCTAGCATAGCGTCCCCTAGAAGTTCGGTGTATTTCCAAATTTCATCGAAATCTACGAGATAGGGGGTTTCGCCGTGCAGGGCAGAGGGGGAGGGGCTAAAGCGGGTGAGCATAGACCCGTTGCCGATACAGGTAAAGCCTTCAGACCCGTTGGCATAGCGGGGCTTAAAAAGCGGGGACGCGGGGGACGTGGTGAGAATGTCCAGCATATCTTTGACGCGCTTGCCCGCGTCCTGCCCAGTCTGCGCGGTGCAAAACATAGTGATACCGGGCCGGGTCAGGGCGCGGTGAACACGAACCGGCCCCATCAAGGTTGTTTTGCCAGATTGGCGGGGCACGGTCACAAGAACTTTTTCGTAGTGGTAGATACGGCGGCCGAAAGTGTCTATCTTGTACTCAGTGGCCACATCGACTACCTGCTGTTGCCAGGGCTGAAGTTTGAAACCCATTAGCCGGGCTACGCGGGCTATTTCGTGGCCCTCGGTCTCCCACTCAGGGTTTCGGGGGGTTGCGTACTTTGCCGGTGGGTGAAATTTGAACTCGCGGGCTACTAGCTTGGACATTAGGCCCCCTCTTCTTCCCGTTTGGGGGCGGTAATGGCTTCAAGGGCGGCGTTGAAAGCGTCCTGCTCAGCGGCCGGGGGAGCAACTGGCAGGGAAGCCAAAATTTCGTTCAGAGTGCGCAAAAGCTGGGCACGGCCAGACGGCGCGCCTACACCGGTGGACATATCAACGTCACGTGCGGCGGTCAGGGCTAGGGCGCGTATACCGGCGTGCTCTGCGGTGAGGTGTCCGGCTTCTTCCAGGGCGTCTAGCTGGTTTTTTACCCCAATTTCGACAGCGCCGGGCTTGATCTCGGGTTTTGGGGGTGAATATGTGAACAATCCGGGCGAATCTGACATTTTTTGTTGCCTTAATCCGCCCGGATTTTTGGGTGTTTTGCTGATTTTTTTAGGGGTGGTTGGGGGGATATTTCCCCTATGGGGCGCGGTGGACAGGGCTTCTTCAACTCAGAAAAAAGCTCAGTCCGTCATGTATCGTTGCCTCAACACCGCCTGTTTCACGAGCACCGGCCGCGCTGTTGCAACGATGGTGTGCAGGACGCGAGTTCTCTAGTGTCGTCTTGCCACCTTTAGACCTTGGCACAACATGGTCAGTTGTCACAGTCTCACTTGCTTTGATTGGTAAGCCGCAACGGTAGCAGATTCTACCATAGGTTTGTACTACCTTATCAGTCCATGCTTTACGTTGCGGCCCGCTCATTGACTTCCAGTCATCGGCCATTGTGCTCACCTGCCAGCTTGGCTAGCACCTGGTGCTTACTGGTGCTGTTAGCCTGCTCCTGCTCGTAGACCCACCTAGCTAGGCTGGTGGGGTGATACCGCACCAGGGCACCCACCTTGATGAATGGGGGGCCGCCCCCTCGCGTACGGAGTACCCCCAGCAGGTCAGTGGTAACGGCCAGGTGCCGGGCTACCTGGTCGGGGGTCAGTAGGGCGGTGGGTTTAGGCTGTTGGGTAGCCATGTCGTAGCTCCTGGTTCGTGTCTCTAATGGCCTGGTGGTATGCGCGGGTTGCCAGCACGAATGTGTCTAGCACTTCTGCAAATGCGCTATCTGACAGGTCTATATCGCGGTGGGCTTCTGCGAGCCTGTTGCTGGCCCATGCTAGCGTTTCGCGGTCTTTATCTAAGGTTGTCTGCATAGTGGCCTACGTTTCCGGGCGGTCGGGGTGGAAGTGTGCGGCTCTCGCGTTCTTTAGCGAGGTTATGACGGCGTTCTGCAAGGATTCGTTGGACAGCAGCTCTACCAGGGTTATCCTCTGTGGGTTTTTCCCGGCCGGGGCTAGGCTGGCTGGCAGTTGTGCGATGGGCCGGGCAACGATAGAGAGTTTGACCCGGTATGCTGCGTTCTCCAACGACTTCACAGCCCGGCTCAGCACATTGGAGCCACTTCCAGAGAGAGCCGGTGTGTTCTGGGCAGTAGCGAGTGTGCGTTTTCCCGGTTGGCTTAGTACAGACGAGACATTGCCGCTGGCTAATAATCGTGGCCGCAACCAGATGGGCGGGTTGTTGTGGGGCAGCTTGCTTTTTCTCAGCGCCTGCATGGTCTGGCTTTCGTCCTCTCTTCAGAACTCCCGGTAAGGCTGGCTGACCAAAGAGCGGGATGATGTTATCTTGCATGGCCGGTTTTCCTTTCGAGCTGGTAAGGCATGGCCGGTTAGCTGGTCGTCTGGTAGGTAGTGGCCCCCTACGGGGCTGTAGCGCTATCGCGCGTGCGATAACTCCACCTCCAGAATTTCCCCAAGCTATCGGCGCGTCACTTGTTAGCGATACGACACATAGACCCCCTGTCACTAGCTCGCTACAAGCTAAGGGTGTCTAGTCGTATACTTGCCAGTTCGCTAGCTAGGCGCCCTGCCATGTCCTTTTTTTGCCCCTACCCGTCATAAAGGGGACTTCTACGAATCAGTTCACGGGGAGCACGACTTCCCTGAGTCACGGCGGTTACTTAGTTCAGAGGACACTTGCAAGGCGTTCTCAAGGCTTCAAGAACCGTAAAGTAAGAATTACTGCCTGTTCAGAGTTGCTAGTCTTCTAGCTTTGTTTAGGCGCTCTGCTCGCCTGTGTGCCCTGCGCCGGAGTCGAACCGGGTCTACTTACTCTTATTACTTGTGTAGATGTGAAAGGAATTGGTGCACCAGCCGCCGGGCTGGCCCACAGGGCTTAATCTGTGTATATGAATATCTGGAACGTTCTCAGTATCGGGGTTGCCCTCACCTCTGCCCTCGTGGCCTATCTATCGCTAGTATTCAGCCAGAGAGCAAGAGTAGGGATTACCGTAAAGTGCCACGCCATGATTGATAGTGACGGGCTGGAGCTATGGGAAGTGCGTAACACCGGATCTGTCCCACTTCATCGATTCAGTGTGTATTGCGGCCCTAATACCCCAGAAAGCGGCGTAAAAACCCTTTACCCCGGGCTTGCTGTCGGCTTGCTCCTAGCCCCCGGTCGTAGGGTGCAAGAATTACGGTTTCGTCAGCCCCTGGGCTTTTGGACTGCCCGCTGGGTGATGTCTGATGTTTCTTTTCATCTTGAGCAGGTTCTTGGTCGCTCCAACCTGCAAAAATCTCGCTAATCTCTGCTGTATGTCGTTGCTTCTTGGCTTCTTGAATCGCTAGAGCGGCGGCGGCTTTTTTCTCTGGTGAGTGAGCTTCTGCCAAAATGTAAGCGGCCTTGAGGATTGCGGCGGCTAGTAACTCTGTTGAGATGTAACTGCCCTCGCGGTCCTCAAGGCTGTTTACTAGCTCTTGTACGTCACGTTGTGCCTTTTAGGTGCTCATTTTCTTTCTTCTCTCGCTAGAGCTGGTGGTTTAATAAGGGCTGTACGGGGCTACCCTGGCCGGTAGCGCGTACAGAAAGAAGGTGAAAGTATGCGAGATTATGTAACTATTATCATCAAACGCAAGGACGATACCGTTAGAATCCGGGTCAAACTTGGTGATAAAGCTCAACAGGCTGATACAGCTCAAGCTAATATCTCTGGACTGATTGAGCGTCTTGTCAAGGCTTCTGAACCTCTGGTAGTTCCCATCGAGGACGGTTCAGAAATTATCGACCTGCGTAATACGAACGGGATAACTATTACTAACTCTGTTGAAGAGTCGCGTATGGCCCCGACGTTTGATATTGAGTATGATTCTCTGATTCAGCCAAGTTATTACTAGCTGTATCGTCTGTTAGTGGCTGGCTCTGCTCTTCTAGCAGGGCCAGCCGTTTCTTTACCTCTTTTAGCTCATCTGTGGCGTCTTGTAGCTCATTGCGAGTGCGTGAGATTGATTCGCTCCTTGCTTTGTTGGCTCTGTAGGTTGGGGTTTCAAAGATTTTGTACCAGCCGTTTGATGTGGCGATGGTGATTCGTAGACTCATTTGGTTGCCTTTCCTGCGTTCTGTAGCTCACGCATGGTCTTTAGGTGCTCTACTTCTGATAGTTCGATGATGTAGCGCCCGTTGTAGCCGTTTTCTTGCTTGACGGCGGGCAGGTCGCCACGCTCTACAAGGCGGCGGACGGTCTGGGCAGTAACGCCTAGAATGTTCGCAGCCGCCTTAGACGTTACAAAAGAAACATTCAAAGTCATGGGAATACTGTAACACATGATTTCATTTGAAACATGCGCGTGAAACTAGTTTGCACAATGTGTTGCACTGGCAACGATTGCACTCGTAACATTTAGGTATGGTTGTTCAAGCGATAAACTCAGGCAATGTCCCCAGCTGGTCACTGGAAGACCGCTTACGCAAGGCGCGCGAGTGGGCGGGAATGAATCAGACCGAACTAGCAGATGCTTTAGGTGTGTCTCGCGTTCATATAGGTCGTCTTGAGACTGGGAAAGTTGTGATAAAGCGCCCTATGCTCATGGCATGGGCGCTAGCAAGCGGAGTTGATTTTCAGTGGCTTGAAACCGGGCATGAAAAAAGCCCCTCCCCCGAAGGGGAAGGGCTTTCTATGGAGTGCGCCCGAAGGGATTCGAACCCCCAACCTTCTGATCCGTAGTCAGATGCTCTATCCGTTGAGCTACAGGCGCATCATGCGTTGACCGGCTGTGTCAGCCCGTCGCGGCAACAGGTAATACATTACGCAGGTTTGCACCGGTGTGCAAATCGAAAATGGGTGACCCTGCTCTCAAAAAAGCTAAAGATGGGGTGAAAACCGCGTAAACACGCGGAAAAAGAGGGGGTGAAGAAAGTTGAAAAAACTTACTAGGGCGCCCTGGGTGTTGGTCAGGCCACATTCTTATGGGTCTGTAACGAAATATTTACATACCAATGAGGACAAACCGGGTTGAGCTATGTACTCTGGAAGCACACGATGAAGTGAAAGTGCACCGCACGACGCGTTTATTCATTGATATGGGTGGCGCGTTTTTCTGTTTCTACCCGCCTGCGGGCTAGTGGCAGGGCGGGGCACGCGCACCTGAACAACACAGTGGAGTGTTTCAGGTCAACGATTTATAAGGGGAAGCGTCAGATGACTGACATTTCAATCGACAACGTAACCGCACAGGCACCCACCACTCACGCAGAGCTGCTGCAGTGGGTTGCTGATATTGCCCAGATGACCCAGCCTGATCGTATCTACTGGGCCGACGGCTCCCAGGAAGAATACGACCGCCTGGCCGGTGAACTGGTAGAGGCCGGTACCTTCCGCAAGCTCAGCGACCATGAGTTCCCGAACTCCTACGTTGCCTTCTCAGACCCCGACGACGTGGCTCGTGTAGAAGAGCGCACCTTTATCTGCTCAGCCACCGAAGAGGGGGCTGGCCCCACCAACAACTGGCGTGACCCCGCTGAGATGAAGGCCACCCTGACCGAGCTCTTCACCGGGTCTATGCGCGGCCGCACCATGTACGTCATTCCTTTCGTCATGGGATCGCTGGACGCCACCAACCCCAAGTTCGGCGTCGAAATCACCGACTCAGCCTACGTGGTGACCTCCATGCGCATCATGGCGACCATCGGCGCCGATGTGCTGAAGAAGATGACCGAAACCGAGGCCTTCTTCGTCAAGGCTCTGCACTCGGTCGGTGCCCCCCTCGATGCTGGACAGGCGGACGTCCCCTGGCCCTGCAATCCCGAAAAGTACATTGTGCAGTTCCCCGAGGATCGCGAAATCTGGTCCTTCGGCTCCGGCTACGGTGGCAACGCTCTGCTGGGTAAGAAGTGCTACGCCCTGCGTATTGCTTCAGCTATCGGTCATGACGAGGGCTGGATGGCCGAGCACATGCTGGTGCTCAAGATGACCAACCCCGAGGGCGAGAGCAAGTACGTCTCGGCTGCCTTCCCCTCAGCCTGCGGCAAAACCAACTTTGCCATGATGGACCCCACCATTGACGGCTGGAAGGCCGAAATGGTCGGTGACGACATCGCCTGGATCGAATCCCGCGACGGCAAGCCCTTCGTGGTCAACCCCGAGGCAGGCCTCTTCGGTGTAGCCCCGGGTACCGGCTGGTCCACTAACCCCAACGCTATGCGCGCCATTGCCAAGGGCAACACCATCTTCACCAACGTGGCCCTCACCGACGATAACTCTGTCTGGTGGGAGGGTAAGACCGACGAGGTACCCGAGCACCTGATTGACTGGCAGGGCAATGACTGGACGCCCGAATCTGGCCGTCCTGCTGCCCACCCCAACTCCCGCTTCTGCACCCCCATCTCCCAGGCAGACATGCTGGCTGAAGAGTACTACGCACCGGACGGCGTGCCCCTCTCAGCCATCATTTTCGGTGGCCGCCGCAAGACCACCGTGCCCCTGGTAGCTGAGGCCTCCAGCTGGGAGCAGGGTGTCTTCCGCGGTGTGACCCTCTCATCCGAGACCACCGCCGCCGCCAAGGGCGCTGTGGGTGTGGTCCGCCGCGATCCCATGGCCATGCTGCCCTTCATTGGCTACAACGCCGGTGACTACATCCAGCACTGGATTGACATGGGCAAGAAGCACGGCGAAGAGAACATGCCCAAGATTTACTACGTCAACTGGTTCCGCCGCACCCCCGACGGTGGCTTCGCCTGGCCTGGCTTTGGCGAGAACTCCCGCGTGGTCAAGTGGATCTTCGACCGCTTGGACGGCAAGGCTGGCGGCCAAGAAACCTTCCTCGGCGTGGTGCCCGGCAAGAGCGACCTCGACCTCACCGGCCTCGATATCAGTGACACCGAACTCACCGCTGCCCTGGCCGTCGACAAGGACGAGTGGGCCCAGGAACTGCCCGGAATCGACGAATGGCTGGCCTTCCTCGGTGATAAGGTACCCGCTGAAATTCACGCTCAGCGCGACGCCCTAGCCGCTGAACTGAACTAGGGTGTGTGCCCCCGCAGGCTGCGGCGGGCGTCCTTGCAGCCGAAAGTAAAATAGCGACACGGTTATGGAGGTGACCTGTGCGAAAAACTTTTCGCACAGGTCACCTCCTTATCATGTAGGCAGATAGGCGGACGGCCCCAAAGAGTGGACGTAAAGCCGACTTAATATTCTGTAGAATGCTTAAGAATGGCTGAATTTTGTGTCGCCCTGCTGTGCTTCCCCCACAAAGCTCATCGACTAGCCACCGACCTACCACAGAGCTTTTTGCACGGCACCCCGGGCGCATCACTCGCATGTTGGAAGGAAAGAACAGAGTGGGAAATCTGCTGAGTGTCAAGAACCTCACCAAGAACCACGAGCACCTTCGTGCCCTCAAGGGCGTGAATTTAGAGGTAGCTGCCGGTGAGATCGTAGGTCTTCTCGGCGAAAATGGTGCAGGAAAGTCAACCTTCCTGTCGATTCTGGGCGGCTGGGACCGCCCCGGTGGTGGCACCATCACCCTGGGCGGCGAAAAGTACGCCCCCCACACCCCCGAAGAAGCTCTTGAAGCCGGTGTCGGTTCAATCCGCCAGAAGTTCAAGGTAGATCCCGAACTCACCGTTGCCCAGGCTATCTTCCGCTCTACCGAGCACGCCGGTGACGACGAAGAAGCCCTGGTCGCCCGCGCCCAGGAACTGATTTCAGAGATTGGCCTGGCGGTAGACCCCCGCGCCAAGATGGGCGATTTGGTACGCGCTGAGCAGGCCCTGGTTGAGGTCGTGCGCATGGAAGCCGAGAACACCCGCCTGGTGCTCATGGACGAAGTCGCCGCAACCTTCAACGACTACGAGATTTACCAGCTGCACGAGGTGACCCGTAAGCTGGCCGCCGAAGGCCGCGCGGTCATTTACATCACCCACCGCATCGACGAAATCCGCTCCCTGGCTAACCGCGCCGTCATCCTGTCTGAGGGCACCATCAACACCGAAATTAACCCCGGTACGATGACCGCAGAAGAAATCGCCTTTAAGATGTTCAACCGCGAAATCGAGATGGGCGGACGCCCCGACGAGTTCGCTGGTGAGGACGCCAAACTGGTGATTGAGAACCTGACCAGCGCCAAGGGCTCTCTCAACAACGTCACCTTCTCGGTAGACCGCGGTGAAATCTTCGGCCTGACCGGCCTGCGCCGCTCAGGCATCAACGAGGTGGCCGCGGCCCTGGTCGGTGTGGACGAGACCGCCAAGTTCGGCACCCTCAAGATTAACGGCGAGGACGCCACCATCAGCTCCCCCGAGGACTCGGTTGCCCACGGCATTGGCTACCTGTCAGATAATGACGACGAGCTGGGTCTGGCCAACGAACGCTCCATCGCTAAGACCCTGATGGAAAACGCCGGCCTTAAGGAAAGCCCCGAAGGCTTCCTGCACGAGGTTTCTGCCCTGCGCGAGGTAGCTGAGCAGATCCAGAAGCTGCGCATCAAGACCACCAACATTCAGGGCGAAGTTGGCAAGCTCTCGGGCGGTGACCAGCAGAAGGTCGCCCTGGCCCGCTGGATGACCACCGACTGCGAGATTCTGATTCTCAACCACCCCACCCGCGGCATCGACGTGAGCGCCAAGAGCGAGATTTACAAGATGCTGACCGAGCTGACTGAGAAGGGTACCTCTATCATCCTGATCGGTTCAGACATGTCTGAGCTCATTGGCCTGTGTAACCGCATCGCCGTGATGCGTTCGGGCGAGCTGGTCTCAATCCAGCAGAACAAGGCAGCGACCGAAGACACCCTCATGGGTGAGGCCCTGGGCGAAGACCTGGTCTAGCCGCCCACCGGCGTCCTGATACTAGAAAGAACCCCCGGCAGGTAATCTGCCGGGGGTTCTTTGAGCTACAGGCCTTTGAAAGAAAGGCTGCTAGGCTGCTACCTGTGACTTACAGGGAGATGCGACCTGAGATAGCGTTCAGCTTGTGACGAGCCAGAGCCAGGTTAGCGGTGTTGCGATCGAGTACCAGGTAGACGAAGAGGCCTGAGGTTTCTGAAGCGTTCAGAACGTTGATCAGGTGGTACTGAGAAGACAGGGTGATCATGATGTCTTCGATGTTGCCGTTGAGGCCCAGATCGTTCATGGTCTTGAGCTTGGCGCGTACTACGTTGGAGTTGCCAGCTGCTGCAACGGTCAGATCGAAGCCGGGTGAACCGCCGGAGGCCAGAGCCATGCCGGAGGAGATATCAACGAGAGCTGCGCCGGTTGCGCCTTCGATGGACAGGAGTTCCTGGATGGAGGTATCGAGCTGTGACAAGATAATTCCTTATGTCTAGTTCTGCACCGGCACGCTACGGGGGAGTGGCCGGTAGAGACGGTGGGTGCGGTCAGCCTGGCCCTTGTCTTCAGCTAGTGTGTGATGACTGGGTGTGTGCCCGCGAGTGTTTACAGTATCAATACTACTCTCACCAGCCCCCTAACTGCTACAAGCGATCGGTCAGGTGTGCCGTGTGAAACTTCTTGCAGATAAGGGCCCTGTGCTTGTTCTGGGTGTAGGGGGCAAGAAGAAAATATGACCTTCAGGTGAGCAAAGGTTGAACCGTGAACCTTTTTAGCTGTACCGTGAGAGGGAGAAAGCTTCACTCTGTGCTCAAACCAACCAAGGAGATGGCCTGTGCGTCTTACCGCATTTTCTGACGTGTCACTGCGCGTCCTAATGCTGCTTTCGGGCCTAGAGGGGGAGCAGATCTCTACCCAGAAAATTGCAGAGGGGGTCGGCACTCCCTACAACCATGTAGCTAAGTCGGTGGCCTTTTTGGCCAACCTGGGGCTGGTGGAATCCACCCGCGGGCGTACCGGTGGTGTTCGCCTGTCAGAAGCTGGCGCCCGAGCCACCGTGGGGCAGGTGCTCCGTGCCTCGGAAGGGGATATCCCCATGGTGGAGTGTGAAGGCGGGGCTAATGACTGCCCCATGCGTCATGCCTGTTCCCTGAAAAAAATTCTGGCTAACGCCCGCGAAGAATTCTTCAAAATACTTGACCCCGTTGTTATTTCTGAACTGCCCAACGAACAGCAGATGGGGCCGGTTTTCCTGGAACTGGGTCTTGGCCCCCTGGCCCAGACGAAAAAGTTGCCCCAGGCGTCCTTTGCCTCATAAGCCATTTCATCGCCGCTTCCGTGCTTCGAGCGCGGGGGCGGCTCTTTTTTCTCCCAAAACTAGCATTTAGTATGCTAAATTTATGGTAGTTTAACAACACCCTGTCACCAAGGAGGAACCGTGCTCTCAGCCAAGTCCCGCCCCGTCATCGAGGCAACCCTGCCCGTCATCGCCGAGCGGATTAACGACATCACCCCCGACTTCTACCAGCGCATGTTCGCCGCCCGCCCCGACCTGCTCGACGGCATGTTCTCCCGCTCATCCCAGCTCGAAGGCACCCAGCCTAAGGCCCTAGCCGGCTCCATCGCGGTCTTTGCCTCCTACATCCTGGCCAACCCCGACAAGTACCCCGACGAGGTGCTCTCCCGCGTTGCCCACAAGCACGCCTCCCTGGGCCTGCGCGAAGAGGAATACCCCACCGTCTACAAGTACCTCTTTGAGGCTATTGCCGCTAACCTGGGCGACATCCTGACCCCCGAAATCGCAGAAGCCTGGACCGAGGTCTACTGGCTCATGGCCGACGCCCTCATCAAGCTGGAAAAGGGCCTCTACGCCTCCCAGGCCAACGACGTCATGTTCGCCCCCTTCCGCCTGGTAGAGCGCAAGGAAACCGGCGAGAACGTGCTCGACCTTACCTTCGAGCCCGCCAACGCCGTCGCCATGACCGACGCCGTTGCCGGCCAGTACGTTTCTATCGTCACCAAGGCTAAGGACGGCCTGCGCCAGGCCCGCCAGTTCACCCTGCTGCCCGCCGAGAAGAACCAGCGTCGCGTCGCCATCAAGCTCGATACCGCCGGTGAAATGACCCCCATCCTGCACGAGCTGCAGGTCGGCGCTATCGTTGAGGTCTCCAACCCCTACGGCGACGTCACCCTGGGTGGGTTCGGCGACGACGACTCCCAGCCCCTCTACCTCTTCTCAGCCGGTATCGGCGTCACCCCCATGATTGCCTTCCTGTCCGAACTGGCGGCAACCGGCTCCAAGCGCGAGGTCGTCGTGGTGCACGCCGACCGCTCCTTCACCACCTGGCCCCTGCGCGATGAGATGACCACCTACGTTGAGATGCTCGAAAACGGCCGCCTGGTCTCCTTCATCGAGGCCGCTGGCGAGGGCACCTTCGAGGGCCGCGTCAACGTGGCTGAGCTGAACGTGCCCGCTAACGCCTCTGCCTACCTGTGTGGCCCTCTGGGCTTCATGCAGGGCGTCCGCTCCCAGCTGATCGAAGCTGGCGTGCCCGGCACCAACATCCAGTATGAGATCTTCGGCCCTGACCAGTGGATGCTGCACGACCAGGCCCGTGCCTCCTAAGCTGACCTAAGGGAAGATAGAAAAGGACGCCCGCCCCACCTTCCTTGCCGTGTGGCAGGAAAGGTGGGGCGGGCGTCCTTATTTTTTACCTTTTGTACCGCGCCCTGCTCACTTTAAGCCTGAAAAGTGGGCAGGAGCTGGTACAAAGTGGATGTGCTTGGGCTTAGCCCTCGCGCACAATCTTCAAGATGGTATCGCGCACGCGCTCCATGGTGGCCTGGTCGGGGGCCTCAAGGTTCAGGCGCAGGAAGGGCTCGGTGTTGGAGGGGCGCAGGTTAGCCCACCAGCCCTCGGTCTTGTGCTCGAAGGTGGTGCCGTCCATGTCGGATACCTCAACGGTATCGCCGAAGTACTCGGCAACGCGGGCGATAGCACCGGCCTTGTCTTCCAGCTCAGAGTTGATTTCACCGGAGGGGACGTAGGGGGAGTAAGCGGCGCCCAGCTCAGAAAGGGGCTGCTCGCCCTCACCCAGGGCGGCTAGCACGTGCATAGCGGCCAGCATGCCGGTGTCGGCGTTGAAGAAGTCCTTGAAGTAGTAGTGAGCGGAGTGCTCGCCACCGAAAACGCCAGACTCTTCAGCCATAACAGCCTTGATGAAGGAGTGGCCCACGCGGGTCTTGATAGCGCGGCCGCCCAGCTTCTCAACCAGCTCAGGCACGGCCTTGGAGGTAATCAGGTTGTAGATGATTACGGGCTCGTCGTTGCCCTCAGCCTTGGCGCGGGCAATCTCGCGCTCAGCAACCAGGGCGGTGATAGCGGACGGAGTAACGGGCTCGCCCTTCTCGTCGATGACGAAGCAGCGGTCGGCATCGCCGTCGAAAGCCAGGCCAATATCTGCACCGTGCTCAACAACAGCCTTCTGCAGGTCAACCAGGTTGGCAGGCTCCAGGGGGTTGGCGGGGTGGTTGGGGAAGGTGCCATCCAGCTCGAAGTAGAGGGGCACGATCTCCAGGGGCAGGCCGGGCAGGATTGCATCGCCCAGTACAGCGGGGGTGGTCATGCCGCCCATGCCGTTACCGGCGTCTACAACAACCTTGAGGGGGCGGATGCCTGAGAGATCAACCAGGTTACGCAGGTATTCTGAGTAGGCCTTGAGAACGTCCTTCTCAGTTACAGAACCCGGGGTATCAACGGCGGGAATTTCACCCTCGTTCAGGTACTTCTGGGCCAGGTCACGAATATCAAAGAGCCCGGACTCAGATGACAGGGGAACAGCGCCCGCCTTAGACATCTTCATGCCGTTGTACTCGGCAGGGTTGTGGGAGGCGGTGAAGGTGACACCGGCAGCGTTCTCAACGCCACAGGCGAAGTAGAGCTCGTCGGTAGAAATCAGGCCGATGTTGATGACGTTAGCGCCGCGGGCGGTGGCACCCTCAGCGAAAGCGGCCATAAACTCGGGGCCGGAGGGGCGCATGTCGGCGCCCACCAGAACGTCCTGGCCAGCTAGGCCGAGAATGTCTACGAAAGCTGCGCCGGTTGCGCGAACGGTCTCGGCGGTGATGGTTTCGCCCACGATGCCGCGAACATCGTAAGCCTTAAAAGATGCGGTTAAATCAATAGTATTCACGAAAGGTAAGTCTAATTGCCCTGTGACCTGTTTAGACAGTATCCAGACAGATTTCCGGTGTGATTTATGGCGATAAACACCAGGTTTCTGCGCTATAAACTGCGGGGTGGTGAACCCGGGGCATGGTTTGATGGTGCCTATGGGTGAACTTTTTTCTTTAGATAATCCGATTCAGAACTACGCCTGGGGCTCCTATGAGACACTGGCCCTCATGCGCGGCGTCCCTGCCCCCACCGAACAGCCGGAGGCTGAGCTGTGGGTGGGCGCGCACTCGTCCGCCCCCTCCGTAGCTCACGTAGACGGCAGCTCCTTCCCGCTCGATGTTCTGGTGGGCGAGCAGCCTGCCCGCTTCCTCAACCCGCAGCGCACCAGCGACACCTTCCCCTTCCTCTTCAAGATTCTTGCCATTGAATCCCCCCTGTCGATTCAGGTGCACCCCACCGACGAGCAGGCCCAGGCAGGGTTCGCGGACGAGAACGCCCGCGGCATCGCCCTTGATGACCCGGCCCGTAACTACAAGGATCGCTTCTCTAAGCCCGAAACCGTTATCGCCCTGTCGCCCATGCGCATCCTGACCGGTGTGCGCGAGTTCGCGGAGCTGCGCGCTATCGCTGAGCACTTCTCCCTGCCCTGGCTCACCGGTGCTCTGGGCGCGGCTAAGACCGCCAAGGAGCTACTCACCGTCATTATCCGCATGCCGCAGGACGCCGCCGCGGCAGCTGTCGAGCAGACCGTCGCGTCCGCACGCGCTTGGATTGCCAAGAACGGTGAAGTTCCCGGCGCTGAATCAACCGCTGCCGGTGTTGCCGAGCTAGTAATCCTGATTGACAGCAAGTACCCCGGCGACCGCGGCCTGCTGGTCGCTCTGGTCATGAACCTGGTCTACCTTGCCCCCGGCGACTCTGCCTACACTCCCGACGGCCAGGTGCACGCCTACGTCTCGGGTACCGCTATTGAGCTGATGAACCCCTCAGATAACGTCATGCGTGCCGGTCTTACCCCCAAGCACATTGACGAGGAAGAACTCATCAAGATCCTCGGTGAGGGCCAGGGCGCACCTACCATCCAGCGTCCTACCCCCACCAGTGAGAAGGCCGCCGAGTACTCCATGTGGGATGAACGCCTGTCTGTCACCCACCTGGTCGTTGAAGAGGGCGAAACCATCACCCTGCCCCTGGCCGGTGTAGCCACCGCCCTGTGTGCAGGTGGCACCGTTGTGGTCAGCGACGAGGTCAAGACCTTCACCCTGACCGGCACCCAGTCGGTCATGTACGTGGGCGAGCCCACCGAGGTGACCGTCACCGGCGCAGGCGAACTCTACATCGCAGCCCAGCGCTAAGGCGGAAGGACGCCGCCGCGCGGCGCCTTTCCGTCATCTAGAGCAGGTGCGGGGGAGAGCTGGGTAAAGTAGGTAGGGACGACGTCCGGCGCTCCACCTCCCCAGCCGGGGGAAGAGCCGATAACTCCCACAAGGAAGCCCATGAAAATCATTCTGACTGTCACCGGCCTTGACCACGAAGGCATCATTGCCGGTGTCACCACCAAGCTCGCTGAGCGCAAGGTTAATATCGAGAATCTGTCGCAGACCCTCATGCAGGGCTACTTCACCATGATTCTGCAGGGGAGCTTCGATGATTCTGCCCAGTCGATTACTGACCTGCAAGAGGCTATGAAGCCGGTTGAAGAAGAGCAGCGCGTGCAGATTCGTATTCAGTCTGACGCCATCTTCCAGGCCATGCACACCCTCTAGGAGTTACCGACTATGTTTAGTGACCGTTCCGGTAACGTTCTTGAGACCCTGCAGATGATCGAGGAAGATAAGCTCGATATCCGCACGGTGACCATGGGGATCTCTCTGCTGGATTGCGCCGATTCTGACGGTGAGGTAGCCCGCCAGAAGATTTACGACAAAATCACCTCCCGCGCAGCCCGTCTGGTTGAGGTAGCTGAGGGTATTGAGGCCGAGCTCGGCATTCCCATTATCAATAAGCGTATTTCGGTGACCCCGATTGCCCTGGTGGCGGGTGCCTCGAACGATGAGGACTACGTGGAGTTCGCCAAAACCCTGGACGCCGCTGCTAAGGCTGTGGGGGTTAACTTCATCGGTGGCTTCACCGCCCTGGTTGATAAGGGCGCTACCCCGGCTGATGAGAAGCTCATGCGCTCTATTCCGCGTGCCCTGAACGAAACCGATGTGGTCTGTGCGTCGGTGAATATCGGCTCGTCCCGGGCCGGTATCAACATGACCGCTGTGCGCACCATGGGCGAGGTCATTCGCGAGACCGCTGAGGGCTCCGCTGAAGCCCACGGCTTTGGCTGCTCCAAGCTGGTGGTTTTTGCCAACGCTGTATCTGACAACCCCTTCATGGCAGGTGCCTTCCACGGGGTGCAGGAGGCCGACACCGTTATCTCGGTGGGTGTCTCTGGCCCCGGCGTGGTCAAGCGTGCCCTCGAAAAGGTGCGCGGTGAGTCTTTTGATGCCTGCGCTGAGGCCATTAAGAAGGCGGCCTTCAAGATTACCCGCATGGGTCAGCTGGTGGGCACCCTGGCCGCTGAGCGCCTGGGCGTGGAGTTCGGTATCGTCGACCTCTCTCTGGCCCCCACCGCCGAGGTCGGCGACTCGGTAGCCCACGTGCTCGAAGAGATGGGTCTTGAGTCGGTGGGTACCCACGGCACCGTTGCTGCCCTGGCCCTGCTCAATGACGCGGTGAAGAAGGGCGGGCTCATGGCCTGTTCGCACGTGGGTGGCCTCTCGGGCTCCTTCATCCCGATTTCTGAGGATATCGGCATGATTGAAGCTGCTGCTGCCGGCAAGATTACCCTCGATAAGCTCGAAGCTATGACCGCGATTTGTTCCGTGGGCCTGGACATGGTGGCGATTCCCGGCGATACCTCGGCTGCAACCATTTCTGCCATGATTGCCGATGAGGCCGCGATTGGCGTCATGAACCACAAGACTACCGCTGTGCGCGTCATTCCGGCGATTGGGCTAGAGATTGGCGAGATGGTGGAGTTCGGCGGCCTGCTGGGCCGGGCCCCCGTCATGCCTGCCCACCCCGAGTCGGCCGAGGTTTTTGTGGCCCGTGGCGGGCGTATTCCCTCCCCGGTGCACGGCTTCCGCAACTAATCCCCTCCGCAAGGGGACCAGATTTCCAAAAAGGGACCGCAGAATATGCGGTCCCTTTTTAGTTTTGCGGTCCCCTTGCAGGCCGTGGGCAGTGGGCTGCCGGCCGTGGGCTGTGTGTGGGCCGGCGAACTACGGAACCGGGCGCGGACGCGGGGTGAGCGGCACTGTCACGTAGGGTAGGAACCAGCCGATGAGGGGCCCCACGGTAAAGGCGATGAGTAGGGTACCCACACCGAAGTGGCCGCCCATAGCAATACCGGCTGCCACCACGGTCACCTCAAGCACGGTGCGCACTAGCCAGACGGGCCGTCCGGTAACCCTCACCAGCCCGGTCATCAGCCCGTCGCGCGGACCGGAGCCGAACTGGGCTCCCAGGTAGAGGGCGTCAAAAAAGGAAAAGGCCAGAATGCCCACCGCCAGATAGACCCACTGAGCGAGAACCCCGGTGGGATTGGGAATCAAATCCATAGCCATATCGGCTGAGAGCCCCACCAAAACCGCGTTGGCCAGGGTGCCGAGGCCCGGCATTTCCTTGAGGGGCAGCCAGAAGAGCAGCACCACAAAAGAGGTAGCAATGGTCAGCACCCCGTAGCTGAGCCCGGTCATTTCCATCAGGCCCAGGGTGAGCACATCCCAGCCCAGGGCACCCAGGCCTGCCTTAATGAGCAGGGCGCAGGAGGCCCCGAAGCCCACCAGCCCCACCACGAGCAGAGGCAGGCGCAGGGCAAGCTTGCCTGCGCGTAGCTGCTGTAGGGGCCCTAGGTGGGCGAGCGGACGGGGAGCGGACTGGGCCATGGGGGTGCTTTCTGGCAGGGGAAGGGCAGGGGCTAGGCGATAAAGCTGGTCATCATGGCCTCAAAAGCCAGACGGGCTCCGGCATTGGTGCGGATGCGGCGGCGGGTGGTGGCTACCGTGTCCAGATGAGCCAGAGTGTGCTCTGGAGCGGTGCGCTCGGCATAGGCATAGATATCGTCGGCCAGGTGGGCATTGATAATCTCTGCCCCGGTGGAGAGCTGCACGGTCAGCACATCGCGGAAGACGGTTTGAATGTCGGCTAGAAACCGGTCGAGGGTGTCGGTCTGGATTCGCTTAGCGCGGCGCTTCTGGTCTTCTTCAAGTTGACGTACTTGGGCACGGTGGGTGGGGGAGAGCTTTTCGCCGTCCTCGTAGCCCAGGGCGGTGAGCAGGGCGGAGCGTTCCGCCTCATTGCGGGCCTCAGCATCCGCTTCGGCTTCTGCCTCGGCGATGGTGATGAGGTCGTCGGCTGCTTCCATGGCGGCGGCGATAGAGCGCAGGGTAATGGGCATCTGCACCACGGTGCTGCGGCGTTTGCGGGCTTCTGCGTCGGTGGCTAGCTTGTGGGCGACCTCTAGGTTGCCCTGGGCTAGGCGGGCGACGAAATCTGCCTGCTGGGGTTCTAGGTTCTCCCCGCGGGCCTGCGCGTCGGCAAGAAGCCGGGCGGCGACGTCCGCCACCGAGGGCAGGCGTAGCTTGACCGGGCGGCAGCGGGAGCGAATGGTGACCAGGACGTCGGCGGGCGAGGGGGCAGTGAGCAGCCAGATGGTGTAGGGCGGGGGCTCCTCGATGGCTTTGAGCAGCACGTTGGAGGTGCGCTCGGGCATGCGGTCGGCGTCCTCAATGAGCATGACGCGCCAGCGCCCCACCACTGGGCGGTCCTGGGCCTTGACCACGAAGTCACGGGCTTCGTCGATGGTGATGGTGGTTTTTTCGGTGGCGAAGTGCAGGAAGTCTGCGTGGGAGCCACTGAGCACCGTGGTGCAGGAGCGGCAGTGCCCGCAGCCCCGGGCGGCCGGGTCGGGCTGGTCGCAGAGCAGGGCAGCGGCGAAGGCTAGGGCAGCGCCGGAGCGCCCTGCCCCGGGCGGGCCGGTGAAGAGCCAGGCATGGGTTGGTTTCTCTTCGGCAGCGGCGCGGGTAAGCTGGGCGCGCACGTCGAGCTGGCCGGTGAGGGTATCAAAGACGCTCATGCGATACTCCTCAGGGCCGCTGCTAGCACGTCGGTGTGGACGTCCTCGATAGGGCGGGCCCCGTCGATGCGGGCGTACCGCTCGGGATTGGCCTCGGCTAGCTGCTGGAAGGTGGTGTGCAGGGTGCGATGGAAGGTGTCGTCCGCTGATTCCATGCGGTCGGCAGCTCCCCGGGCACCTGCGCGGGAGCGTCCTTCGGCCAGGGGTACATCGAGCAGAATGGTGGTGTCGGGCAGCAGGTTAGAGGTAGCCCAGCGGCTCAGATTGACCACGGTGTCGATGCCCAGACCCCGCCCGGCCCCCTGGTAGGCGGCCGATGAGTCGATGTAGCGGTCGCAGAGCACCACCTGCCCGGCTTCAAGGGCGGGGCGAATCTTCTGGTGGGCGTGGGCCGCGCGGGAGGCAGCAAAAATCAGGGCCTCGGTGTGGGGGTCAATCTCGCCGTTGCCGTGCTCAAGAACCAGCGCGCGGAGTTTCTCACCGATATCGGTTCCGCCGGGTTCACGGGTGACCAGCACCGAGTAGCCTCGCTGGGTGAGGGCCTCGGCCAGGAGTTTAATCTGGGTGGTTTTGCCCGAGCCGTCCCCGCCTTCAAAGGCGATAAAGGTGCCGGGGTAGGGGCGGGCCGCGCTGCTCGCGTCCGCCGGGAGGGTTCGGACGCCCGGGTCGGCTTCTGGGGTGTAAGAAAGTGCGTGGGTCACGGGTATAAGCCTACCAAGGCGCTGCGCCTGCCGTCCGGTCTACCCGAGACTACTCTCTAGCCCGTCCCATATGTCACCCTGTGGCGTACCCCTGGCACTGGGCCTAGTGCTGCGCGTATCGTTGAATCTATGACTGAACAGAACCTCTCACCCGAAACCCGCCTGGTGGCCGGTGGCCGCCCCGCCCACGACGATCTGGCTCCCGTGAACCCGCCGATTGCCATGTCGTCCACCTTCCGCCAGACAGGCCCCTCAGACCTCAATACCTACGCCCGTTTCTCCAACCAGTCCTGGGACGGCATCGAAGAGGTCGTCGCTGACCTTGAAGGGGCAGAGCTGCCCGGCCTGGTCTTTGCTTCCGGCATGGCAGCTGTTGCGGCTGTGCAGGATCTGGTGCCCGTAGGTTCTATCATTCTGCTGCCCGAGCACACCTACATGGCCTCTGTCTCTATGGCTAAGCGCCTTGAAGCTCGCGGTATCACCACCGTGGTGCGCCTGGACATCGAAAACACCGAGTCCGTCATTGCCGAACTCGAAAAGGCCGCCGCTACTGCCGGTACCACCCCCGAGAACATCAACTACGCTGCTCCCAAGGTGCTGCTCTGGATGGAGTCCCCCACCAACCCCATGATGGAGGTCGCCGACCTGCCCGCTATCCTCGCGGCAACTCAGCGCCTGGGTATCGTCTCTGCTGTTGACAACACCTTCGCCACCCCGCTGGGCCAGAACCCCCTGGCTCTGGGTGCCGACGTGGTCGTCCACTCCGCCACCAAGTCCATCGCCGGTCACTCCGATGTGCTGCTGGGCATCACCGTCACCTCTAACCCGACCCTGCGCGAAGCCATGCAGGCCCACCGCACCACCAACGGCGCTATCGCCGGCCCCTTCGAGGCCTGGCTGGGCCTGCGCGGCGTCCGCACCCTGGGCGTCCGCCTTGAACGCGCCGCCGCTAACGCCCTCGAACTGGCTCAGCGCCTGCAGACCCACCCCGCTGTCAAGGCCGTGCGCTACCCCGGTCTGCCCACCGACCCCGGCTTCGAACGGGCGTCCGCACAGATGCGCACCTTCGGCTCAATCCTCTCCATCACCCTGGACGCCACCGCCGAAGAAACTGACCGCGTAGTGCAGGCCCTGAACATCTGGACGCCCGCCACCAGTCTCGGTGGCGTAGAATCACTGATTGAACGCCGCCGCCGCCACGGTTCGGAGCCCCACTCAATCCCCGAGTCGCTACTGCGCCTGTCGGTAGGTATCGAGAACGTCGATGACCTCTACAACGACCTGGCCGCGGCCCTCGACAACCTCAAGTAACGAACGGACGCCATGACCCCCATCGCCCTGATTATGCTGGTCACCTACTACGTGGGCCTTGCCCTGGCCCTGGTAGTTGCCGCCCTGTCGATCTTCGCCCTGGTTGAGGCCGCCCGCGCCTCAAGCTACGCCTACCAGAGCGCCTTCAAGCGCACCAAGGGCTTCTGGGTAGGAGTCACCGCTGCTGCGACTGTCTTCTCCGTGCTCATGGTGTGGCAGTCACTGACTATTGGCGGCGGCTCTATTTTCTTGCAGCTGATTGCGGCCACCGCCGTGGGGGTCTTCCTCGCGGACGTCCGCCCCGCCGTCGCGGTGCGCCGCCGCTAGCCGCAGCTTGCGTTAAGGTCTGAAAAACCCACACATATTCACGAAGAAACCCCCGGAAAAGACCGGGTTTTCCGTGAATATGTGTGGGTTTATCTTTGCTTTGGAGGGCGTGAGTGGGATAATGGGGGTATGACTTACAAATTGGTACTGCTCCGTCACGGGCAATCAGAATGGAACGAAAAGAACCTCTTCACCGGCTGGGTAGACGTTGCCCTGACCGAGAAGGGTCGCGCCGAAGCTACCCGCGGTGGCGAACTGCTCAAGGAACGCGGCATCCTTCCCGATGTCGTCCACACCTCCCTGCAGCGCCGCGCCATCAACACCGCTAACCTGGCTCTCGATGCCGCCGACCGCCACTGGATTCCCGTCAAGCGCAACTGGCGCCTGAACGAGCGCCACTACGGTGCCCTCCAGGGTAAGGACAAGACTCAGACCCTCGAAACCTACGGCGAAGAGCAGTTCATGACCTGGCGTCGCTCCTACGACGTTCCGCCTCCGGCCCTCGACGACAACGACGAGTTCTCACAGGCTAACGACCCCCGCTACGCAGACATCGAGAACGCTCCCCGCACCGAGTGCCTCAAGGACGTCCTCGAGCGCATGCTGCCCTACTGGGAATCAGACATCAAGGAAGACCTGAAGGCTGGCAAGACCGTTCTGGTTGCTGCCCACGGTAACTCCCTGCGCGCCCTGGTCAAGAACCTCGAAGGTATCTCAGATGAGGACATCGCCGGTCTGAACATCCCCACCGGCATCCCCCTCTACTACGAGCTGGACGAAAACTTCAAGCCCGTCGGCCCCGGTGAGTACCTGGACCCCGAGGCAGCTAAGGACGCCATCAAGGCTGTTGCTAACCAGGGTAAGAAGTAAATCCCCGGTAGGTACCACTTAAATCAGAAAAACCCACCAACTAGGTGGGTTTTTCTGATTTAAGTGGTACCTTCTGACGGAGATGGTACCTACCAGCCTAGATGCTGGGGACGGCGTTCCAGTCGCCGGTGACCAGGTAGGTGACCTTGCGGGCTACCGACACACCGTGGTCGCCAAAGCGCTCCAGGTAACGGGAGGCCAGGGTGACGTCAACGGTGACCTGGGCGTTCTGGCCCCAGTCGGGGGCTGCCATGCGGTTGAAGACCTCAACGTGGAGTTCGTTGATGCGCATCTTGTTCTTGATGATGTCCTGGGTATGGGAGAGCTCGCGGGTCTCAAGCAGGCTGATGACGCTGGCGATAATCTTCTGGTCAAGCTCGATGATTTCGCGGAAGACCGGCACGATGGACTCGGGCAGGACGTGCTCGGGGTAGCGCATGCGGGCAACCTGGGCGACGTGGCGGGCAAGGTCGCCCATGCGCTCCAAGGAGGAGCTCATGCGCAGGGCGCCAACAATCATGCGTAGGTCGGAGGCTACCGGGCCCTGCAGGGCCAGAATGTCGATAGCGCGCTCATCGAGTTCGTTTTGCATGAAGTCGATGCGGGCATCGTTGGTGATAACCTCTTCGGCTTCTTGAATATCGGCCTGCAAGAAGGCGTCCGAAGCGCGGCCGAGAGCCTCCTGGACCAGGGTAGCGATATGAATCAGCTCTTCGCCGACGTGCTGTAGTTCGGCTTGGAAGACTTTGCGCACGTGCGCGTCCTTTCCATCTGGGGAAGTGTGGGGTGCCGGGCAGACTCCTGCCCATGGCTACCCCTTTAGAGTGCCAAGGTCACATGAACACAAGCACATGGTTGGGTAAACGTTAGTTGAACCCCGGGATATTTGGGGGTCTGCGGGGCACGGGGTAGGGCCGGTAGGCTCTAAGCTGGTAGATGTGAACCCTACTGTGATTGCTTTGTCTGCCGCTGTGCTGGGGCTCCTCATCGGCGTGGTGAGCATGCTCGCCGTACAACGGAGTGAGCGTCAGCGCGCTCGCTGGGCCGACGTTGAAGAGCCGACCATTAGCGACGGCGCCGCCGAGGTGCTGGCGGTCATTGGTCGCGCCTACATGGTGGTGGACGCCGTGGACGGGGTGGTGCAGGCTTCTCCGGGCGCCTACGCCTTAGGGCTGGTGCGCGGGCATACAGTGGTCTCTGACGAGCTGCTAGAGATGATCGACGCGGTGCGCTCCAAGGGCATTATCGTCGAAAAAGAAATTATCTTAACCCGTGGCTTTTACGACCAGAGCCGCCTGGTAATTGACCTGCGCGTGGCCCCGGTGGGCGACGAGTACATCTTGGTGCTGGCTGACGACCGTACCGAGATCGCCCGCGCGCAGACCGTCCGTACCGACTTCGTTGCCAACGTATCGCACGAGCTCAAGACGCCGGTGGGGGCGGTTGGACTTATGGCTGAGGCCATCGAGTCATCGGCGGACGATCCCGAGTCGGTGCTCTACTTTTCGGGCAAGCTCAAGAAAGAGTCCCGGCGGTTAGCGGCACTGGTGCAGGACGTCATTGAACTCTCCCGCCTGCAATCAACCGATATGGTGCTCAACTCTACCCTGGTCGATGTTGAGCAGGTGGTCGCTGAATCGGTTGACCGTAACCGCCTCACAGCCGAGGGTAAAAACATTGAACTTCTGGTAGGCGGAAAGGCCCCCCGCCCGGTCCACGGTGACCCCGAGCTGCTGGGTACCGCCCTGCGCAACCTGATTGAGAACGCCATTCGTTACTCGCCCGAGAACACCAAGGTGGGCATCGGTATGGCTGTGAAGGGTGACACTGTTAGAATTTCTGTGAAAGACCAGGGCCCGGGCATTCCCGAGGACGAACAGGACCGCATCTTTGAGCGGTTCTACCGGGTTGACCCGGCGCGTTCCCGCCAAACCGGGGGCACCGGCCTGGGCTTGAGCATTGTGAAGCACATTGTGGGCCAGCACGGCGGCGAGGTGACCCTCTGGTCCCAGCCCGGCTCCGGCTCGACCTTCACGATTGCCCTGCCCATTGTTGATGAAGAAACCGAACAAGACCTGCTGGGGGAGCACCCGCCGACGGGATCCCTTACCCAGATAACAGACCACAACACCAACGCTGCTCCGCGCCCCGCGGGGGCGGCTCAAACTGCGAAGGAAGCAAAGTAAGTGACCCGTATTTTAGTGGTTGAGGACGAAGAGGCGCTGAGCGAGCCCCTGGCCTTTTTGCTGGGCCGCGAGGGCTTTGAGGTACAGGTGGTCGATAACGGTCTGGACGCCGTGGTCGAGTTCGAGCGGAACGGCGCAGACCTGGTGCTCCTCGACATCATGCTCCCCGGCCAGTCCGGTACCGAGGTCTGTAAGCAGATTCGCGCCACCAGCGCGGTTCCCATCATCATGCTGACCGCTAAAGACTCAGAAATCGATAAGGTTCTCGGCCTTGAACTGGGTGCTGACGACTACGTCACCAAGCCCTATTCCTCCCGTGAGCTCATCGCCCGCATCCGCGCCGTCCTGCGCCGCCAGGGCGAACCCGAAGAGCACGATGCCGGGGCGATCGAGGGCGGCCCGGTCCGCATGGACGTTGAGCGCCACGTGGTAACCGTATCCGGCGAAACCGTAGCTATGCCCCTCAAGGAGTTTGAGCTGCTTGAGATGCTTCTGCGTAACGCCGGGCGTGTGATGACGCGCTCCCAGCTGATTGACCGGGTCTGGGGTGCTGACTATGTGGGCGATACCAAGACCCTGGACGTGCACATTAAACGCCTGCGCTCCAAGGTTGAGCCTGACCCTTCCTCCCCGCGCTATGTGGTGACCGTGCGCGGTCTGGGCTACAAGTTTGAACCCTAAACCGGCGCCCTAAGCCGGGTAAAGCAGTGGGGCGGGCCCTTCAGTTACCTGAAGGGCCCGCCCCACATCTTTAAAGCGAAAGGGTTTTAGCCGTTGCTGCTAGCGGTTTCGCTAGCGCTGGGAGTAGCCGCTGCGGTGGGCAGGTAGGGGGCGTACTCTTCCAGGGCGGCGTCAAGAACCGGAACGTTGAAGGTGGTGGTGCTGGAGGTGACGTTGGAGGAGACCTCGACGTCCTTCAACAGCAGACCGGGGTTAGCGCCGGCCTCAGCCAGAAGAAGTTCGTTCTCGTCGTTTTCCAGGCGGACTTCCTGGCCAGCGGGAACCTCAACGGTGAGAGTTTCGGTGGGGAAGGCCAGGGTGACGGTGGCGTCTTCCTCGGTCTGGTTCAGAATGGTGCCCAGCACGCGGCCCTGTGAGGCTTCATCGGCTGCGATGACCATGATGTTGCGGAGCTGGATATCCTGCTGGTTGTTCTCGCCTAGCAGGTTAGCCATCTGGCCGTCGGAGGCGGAGTAGACGATGGTGGTGGCGGGCTGGTTGGTGTAGGTGCAACCGGTGGTGGCCAGCAGGGCACCAGCGATGGCGACGAGGGCGCTGGCGCGCTTGACGGTCACAGAAGCGGTGTTCTTCACAGCTCTAGCTCCTTGTTGGGGTAGTAGTCTGCCGCTGGGGCAGAGAAAGTGTGTGTGCTCCGCGCCGAGGTACGGATTTTTAGTCTGTTCAGGTCACATTCTATCTGGTTTAACGACAATACGTCTGTATCAACGAGACAAAAGGGCATAAATGAAGCGCTCCGGTTCGCTGAGAGCGCCGGGCCTATTTTGAGACTTTAAGGGTGCTGTCTTTCGTTGCATGGTAGAATAGGTAGGCTGAAAGGGGTTTATCCATATGGTTTTTGAGGTTGGCGAAACAGTCGTTTACCCTCACCACGGTGCCGCAACGATCGAAGAGATCAAGATGCGCAAGATTCGTGGCGAAGAGAAGATGTACCTGAAACTCAAGGTCGCTAACGGTGACCTGGTCATTGAGGTGCCCGCTGAGAACGTCGATATGGTGGGCGTGCGCGACGTCGTTGACGAGCGCGGTCTGCAGGAAGTCATCGACGTGCTCCAGGCTACCGATACCGAAGAAGCAGCAAACTGGTCCCGCCGCTACAAGGCTAACGTTGAGAAGCTGGCATCTGGCGATGTGCTGAAGGTTGCCGAGGTCGTGCGTGACTTGTGGCGCCGTGAGAACGACCGCGGTCTGTCGGCTGGCGAGAAGCGCATGCTGGCTAAGGCCCGTCAGATTCTGTCATCTGAGGTTGCCCTGGCTAAGGACATCGACGAAGAAGCTGCCGAGGTCGAACTCGATAAGATTCTCGAGGGCGTCTAAACTTTCGGGTATGCTCACTAGCTGTGAGCACTCTAGATTTTTCTGATACAGCGGGCACCGCAACCACTTCTGGTGGTTCGGTGCTCGCTGTCGTTATTGTGGCGGCCGGTTCGGGGTCGCGTCTGGGCGCAGGTATGCCGAAGGCAGCGGTGCAGGTTGCCGGGCGAACCCTGCTGGAATGGGCCTTGGCCGGTGCCCGGGAGTCGGGCGTGGCGGCACGGCTGGTGGTGACGGTCCCCCCACAGGACGTTGAGCTACGGCAAGTCTGTGCCCGGTACGGTGCCCTGGCGGTGCCCGGCGGCGCAACGCGCGCCGAATCGGTGACGGCCGCCCTGGCCGCGATTGCGGACGCAGCCCCCCTGCCGGGTGCTCCCGAGCAGCTGCCCACCGGCGTCCTTGTGCACGATGCCGCCCGCTGTTTCACCCCCGCTAGTGTCTATCACCGGGTGGCGGCCGCCCTTGAGGCGGGGGAGGAGGCTGTAATTCCGGCGCTGCCCGTGGTTGACACCATTAAGACGGTGGATGCTGCCGGGTACGTGAGCGGCACCCCGGCTCGCGCGCAGCTGCGGGCTGTGCAGACCCCCCAGGGGTTTGACCTGGCCACCCTGCTCCAGGCTCACCGGGATGTTGCCTCCCTGGCCCCCGAGGTCGCTAAAAGCATCACCGATGATGCCATGCTGGCTGAGACCCTGGGCCTGCCGGTGGCAACGGTCGAGGGAGCTGCCGAGGCCTTCAAGATTACAACCCCCCTTGACCTGACCCTAGCCAGAGCCCTCTACGACGAAAAGAGAGAATCATGATTCCCCGTATCGGTACCGGTACTGATGTTCACGCTTTTGGTGAGGAGGGCACCGAGCTGTGGGTGGCCGGTCTGCACTGGCCGGGCCAGCGTGGCCTATCGGGCCATTCGGACGGAGACGTGGTCGCCCACGCTGCTGCCGATGCCCTGTTTTCTGCTAGTGGCACCGGTGATCTAGGCTCCAATTTCGGGGTGGATCGGCCCGATATGGCAGGTGCTTCCGGTGTGCGGATCCTCTCTGAAGCTGCTGCCATTGTGCGGGCCGCCGGGTTTGAGATTGGCAACATTGCGGTGCAGCTGATTGGCAACAAGCCCAAGTTCTCCCCGCGCCGGGAGGAGGCCAACCGCGTCTTATCCGAGGCCGCCGGTGCCCCGGTGACCGTCACCGCCACCACCACCGACGGGCTGGGCTTGACCGGCCGCGGCGAGGGCGTGGCAGCTAGCGCTGTTGCCCTGGTATACCGTAAGGACGCTTGAGCCAAGGCCCAGCGTCGGGTGCGCTCAGAGGCGGGGGCAGTCAGCGCTACAATAAGCCTGTCCCTGTTAACACCACCCCAAGCTGTAAAGAAGTACCCGTGAACGCCGACCCTCTTGAACCCCGCCCTCATGTGCTGAGCCAGAACGGGGGTCGCGTCATCGCCTGGCACGAATTCGGGCAGACGGAATCGCCCAGGGCTACCGCCGTGTACTGCCACGGAACCCCTGGCACCGGCTACGAGGCACTTTTCCTTGACGAGGCAGCCCGTGAACTGGGTATCCGCATTATCGCCCCGGACCGCCCGGGGTTGGGAGCATCGGATGCCGTGCCCCACAGGCTGGTGGGCACCTGGGCAGAGCGGGACGTCGCCGCCATCATCGACCATCTAGAGCTTGACCGTTTCAGCGTGATGGGCTTTTCCGGCGGCGGGCCCCACGCTATGAGCCTGGCAGCCCTGCACCCCGAGAAGATAGACCAGCTCATCTTACTGGCCCCCTTCACCCACCACCCCCTCTGGGAAACCCGGTTGGGCCTTAACCTCACTCCGCTGCGCGTCCACATGTCGCACCTGACCCTCTCCTGGTTCCCCAAACCCCTGATAGACCTGACCGCCCGCGCCGTCAGCCGCCCGCTGGCGTCCGCCTCGACCCTAGCTTCAGCCCTGGGGCGAGACGTGCAGGGGCACACCGCCGCCTACCGCATGGCGGTCTCCCACGATTACGCCCTGCAGTTCTCCATCAAAGGCGGGGTACAAGACGAGTACGCAATTCAGGACGACTGGGGGTTCGCAGAGTCCACCGTTAAAGCCCCGGCTCATCTCTGGGTAGCCGGGCGAGATTTGGCCATCAAACCCGCCCGCGCTCGCAACCTGGGGCTCCGCCTGGGAGCCCAGATTCACGAGCTACCGAGTGATGGACATTTCTCCCTGCTCATTAACCACGCAGCTAGCGTCCTCGCACCGGTTCTACAGCGCACGGTAAACTGTTAGGCGTGACTCTACGTTTTTATGATTCAGCAACAGCAAGCGTCCGTGATTTCACCCCGGTTCACCCCGGCGAGGCCCGCATCTACTACTGTGGTGCCACCGTTCAGGGAGCCCCGCACATTGGGCACGTACGTTCGGGCCTGGTCTTTGACCAGCTCTCCCGCTGGCTGACCTACCGCGGTTACAAGGTCACCACGGTTCGTAACGTCACCGATATCGACGACAAGATTCTGGTGAATTCGGCCGCCTCTTTTGAGCCCGGCTATGCCGGTGAGCACCCGGCTGAAGAGTGGTGGGCCCTGGCCTACCGCTTCGAGCGGGTCTTCGGCCAGGCCTACGCCTCCCTCAACATCGCACCTCCCACCTACGAGCCGCGCGCTACCGGGCATATCCCCGAGATGTTTGCCCTTATTCAGCGCCTTATTGACCGCGGCCATGCCTACCCGGCGACCGACGGCTGCGGCGACGTCTACTTCGATGTGCGCTCCTGGGAGAACTACGGTGCCCTGACCCGCCAGAAGATTGACGACATGCAGGACGCCCCGGACGCCGACCCCCGCGGCAAGCGCGACCCCCGCGACTTCGCCCTGTGGAAGGCCTACAAGGAGGGCGAGCCGACCACCGCCTCCTGGGATTCCCCCTGGGGTAAGGGCCGCCCCGGCTGGCACCTGGAATGCTCAGCCATGGCCGGCAAGTACCTGGGCGAGACCTTCGATATTCACGGTGGCGGCCTCGATCTGCGCTTCCCCCACCACGAAAACGAGATGGCCCAGTCCCAGGCAGCAGGCTACGGCTTCGCCAACTTCTGGATGCACAACGGCCTGGTCAACTACGAGGGCGAGAAGATGTCCAAATCCATTGGCAACATCATCACCCCCGCCCAGATGCTCGAAGCCGCCCGCCCCCTGGTCGTCCGCTATTACCTGGGTCAGGCCCACTACCGCTCCGTGCTCGACTACCACCCCACCTCACTCGAGGAGGCCCGTGTAGCTGTCGAACGCGTCGAAGCCTTCCTGGCCGCAACCCGCGACTATCACCGTGAAGACGCTGCGGTACCCGACGCTTTCGCCGAGGCCATGGACGACGACCTCAACATCCCCAAGGCCCTCGCCGCCCTGCACGCGGGCGTCCGCGCCGGTAACGCGGCGCTCGCTGCCGGTGAATCTGCCCAAGACGCCGCCGAGCAGGTCTACGCCATGGCCAAGGTACTGGGGCTGGTAGAGCTCATGTCCTTCAGCCAGGCAGGGGCTGCCGCCAACGAAGCCGGCGAACACGTAGCGCTCGACTCCCTGATTCAGACCATGCTCACCCAGCGCGCCGAAGCCCGCGTGGCCAAGGACTGGGCCCGCGCTGACCAGATTCGTGACGCCCTGGCAGCGGCCGGTATCACCGTCAAGGACGGCGCATCCGGCTCCACCTGGTCCCTCTAGGCCTCATAGCCCTCCCGCTACCGTGCTCCATCTCTCGCCCCACAGGGGGCAGGGGGTCGGTAAGCTAGAAAACAATTCATAGACATCAAACAAAGGACACACCCCATGGCGAAGGCAGGCTCACGCCCCGGCGCAACCAATAAGAAGAAGGGCCCCACCAAGGGTACCGGTGGTCACGGCCGTAAGGCCCTCGAAGGCCGCGGCAACACCCCCAAGGCAGAAGACCGCGTCTACCACAAGGCCTACAAGATGAAGAAGGCCGCCGAAAACCGCAAGGCAACAAACACCCTGCGCTCCCGCCAGCCCCGCCTGGGCGGCAAGCGTGCCTCCGACGAACTTGTCACCGGCCGCAACTCCGTGCTTGAGGCCCTGCAGACCGAGATTCCCGCCAAGACCCTCTTCGTCATGTCCCGCATCGAGGTCGATGACCGCGTCCGCGACATCATGACCGAAGCCAACAAGCAGGGCCTGCCCATGCTCGAAATTGGCCGTAACGAGCTGGACCGCCTGACCGACCACGCCGTCCACCAGGGCGTCGCTCTGCAGATTCCCCCCTACAAGTACCCGGACGCCGGCAACCTGGTCCTCGACACCATGGATCTCTGGTACGACAAGAAGATGAGCACCCCGCCGCTCTTCGTTGCCCTGGACGGCATCACCGACCCCCGCAACCTGGGCGCCATCATCCGCTCCGTCTCAGCCTTCTCGGGTAACGGCGTCATCATCCCCGAGCGTCGCTCGGCAGCCATGACCGCCTCAGCCTGGAAAACCTCATCCGGTGCTGCTGCCCGCATCCCCGTTGCCAAGGCAACCAACCTCACCCGCGTGATCCAGCAGGCCAAGGACGCCGGCATCTTCGTCGTCGGTCTGGACGGCGGCGGCGACATAGACCTGCCCAACCTCGAACTGGCCTCTGAACCGCTCATGATCGTTGTCGGCTCAGAAGGTAAGGGGCTCTCACGACTGGTCACCGAGAACTGCGACCAGATCGTTTCGATTCCCATTAGCTCAGCAATGGAATCACTCAACGCCTCTATGGCAGTCGGCATCTCCCTCTACGAGGTATCCCGCCGCCGAGCTTCCTAAACTTTCATAAGAACGAAGTGCTCTCCCGCGATAGTGGGGGAGCACTTTTTGTTTATCTGGGCTTAGGGGAGAGACGTAAGTCTGCCCCTCACGTCCCGCCTGACGGCGGATTCCGCTCGCTCTTGTGTGCTCGCGCGCTCGCACCCGTTCACTTCATCGAGCCAGCAGCTTCGCTGTGAGCCTGCTGCCCCCTCACAAAGATAAGGAACTTATGTGAGCCGGAATAAGGGTATGGCTCACAAATAATCCCTAAAATCAAGTCTTCGGAAGACCTTCAAAAAAACTTTAAAAATATTTTTATGGTGTTTAGTTTAGCTTTGACTAGGCGTTTTATCTGTTTCGGGTGGAGATTCTGAGGCAAAAAAGCTCCGTTGGGGGCACTTTTGGGTTGCACGCTCTGGAAAACCTGCGTAGAGTATTACGAGTCGCCACGGCACAGGGGAAACCCGCCAAGCGACAAAACACCTAGTCACATAGCGAATTCAGGCCCAAGCAGGCAACTGACCATCAGGACTCATACGAGTCAGGTTGTGAAGTAACAGACCAGCCAAAAGCCACTGTGAAACACAACACGGAACACCGAGTTGACACACAGAAAAGAAACGCGATAGACTAGACGAGTTGCCCAAACGGGTAACACAAAAACTTGAGAATGACCGATACGAAACACCGGCTGGTTTTACTG